>NZ_JBDHZL010000119.1:0-7791 GCF_039811905.1 Nigerium sp.
CGACGTGACGGCCCTGCTGGCGCGGGCGGCGTCCCGGGTGCTGCGGGGGCGCGGGGCCGACGTCCGGGTCGTCCGGGCGCTGCGACAGGCGCGGCGGGTCGCCGATCAGTCCGGGTTGGGGGTGGACGCCCGCGCCGCGAACCTGCGCGGATCGCTGCGGGCGCGCCCGGCGCCCCGGGCGACGGCGTCCGCAGGCGAGCGCGCGCGCTGCCTGATTGTCGACGACGTGGTCACATCGGGGGCGACGATCGTCGAGGCGGAGCGGGCGCTGACGGCGTCCGGGTGGATCGTGGCCGGCGCGGCCGGCGTGGCGGCGACGCCGCTGCGGGTGCACCCGGGCTGAGCGACCCCCACGATCGGCCGGCGGGCGGCGTCCGGGACGTCGAAGGGCCGGCGCTCGAATGAGCGCCGGCCCTGGATGGGAATGGATGGGTGCTGCGGTCGGTCAGACCGCTTCGTCGCCCGACTCGCCGGTGCGGACACGGACGACGGTCTCGACGGGGGTCACCCAGACCTTGCCATCGCCGACCTCGCCCGTGCGGGCCGCGTCGGTGATGATCTTGATGATGCCGGCGGCGTCGTCGTCGGAACACAGGATCTCGAGCTTGACCTTGAGGATGAAGTCGATCTGCAGGGTCTCGCCCCGGTAGACCTCCTTGTGGCCGCGCTGACGCGCGTACCCGGACACCTCACTGACGGTCATGCCCTTGATGCCGAAGCGGACGAGGGACTTTTGGACGTCGTCGAGGACGAAGGGCTGGATGACGGCGGTGACGAGCTTCACGCGGAGACCTCCTTGCGCAGATCCTCCGGCAGGTCATCCGGCTCCAGGTAGAGCGTGCGGCGCACGCTCGCACTGCCGCCGAGCGAGGAGTAGTACACCGGGCTGAGGTCGTAGCCGTTCTCGGAGTGCTCGTGCCGGTCGATGCCGTCGTTCTCTTCGCGCTTGGTGATGCGGAAGCCGATCGTCTTGTCGATGAGCTTGCCCAGGATGAAGCTGATCACGAACGAGTAGATCAGGACGCTGAAGGCGCCGATCGCCTGGCGGCCCAGCTGCTCGAGCCCGCCGCCGTAGAAGAGGCCGGCGACGCCGTCGGGGGTGCCGGACGCGGCCGGGTCGGCCAGCAGGCCGATCGCCAGCGTGCCGATCACGCCACCGACCAGGTGGACGCCCACCACGTCGAGCGAGTCGTCGTAGCCGAAGCGAACCTTCAGCGGGACGGCGTAGGCGCAGCCGACGCCGACCATGACGCCGATCACGAGGGCGCCCAGCGGGCTCACCGAGCCGGCGGCGGGCGTGATGCCCACCAGGCCCGCGACGATGCCGGACGCCGCGCCCAGCGACGTCGGGTGGCCGTCGCGCAGCTTCTCGACCACGAGCCAGGCGAGCATCGCGGCGGCCGGGGCGGCCAGCGTGTTCACCCAGGCCAGGCCGGCGAGCGTGTTGGCGCCGAGGGCCGAGCCGGCGTTGAAGCCGAACCAGCCGAACCACAGCAGGGCGGCGCCGAGCATGACGAACGGCATGCTGTGCGGACGCATCGGCTTGGTGCCGAAGTCGAGGCGCTTGCCCAGGACAATCGCAAGCGCCAGCGCGGCCGCACCGGCATTGATGTGGATGGCCGTGCCGCCGGCGAAGTCGATCGCCTGCACGGTGTTCGCGATCCAGCCGCCCTTCGGGGCGACGAAGCCGTCGAACGCGAAGACCCAGTGGGCGGCCGGGAAGTAGACGAGGATGGCCCACAGGATCGTGAAGAGGGTCCAGCCGCCGAACCGCGCGCGGTCGGCGATGGCGCCCGAGATGAGGGCGGTGGCGATGATGGCGAAGGCCGCCTGGAACGCGACGAACGCGAGGGTCGGCAGGCTGCCGGCCACGGCGTCCTCGCCCATCAGGGTGGACAGGCCGGCGAACTGCAGCGGGTTGCCGATCACGCCGCCGATCGAGTCGCCGAAGGACATGGAGAAGCCGAACAGGACCCAGAGCACCCCGACGGTACCCATGGAGATGAACGACATCATCAGCATGTTCAGCACGCCCTTGGCGCGGACCATGCCGCCGTAGAAGAAGGCGAGGCCGGGCGTCATCAGCAGCACGAGCGCCGCGCTGACGAGGACCCAAGCCGTGTCGCCGGGGTTGATTTCTAGGATCATGACATTAACTGTGAGCGGCCCGTGTTTCGCTTCAGTTGTGTCCATGTAAGGGCCGTGTTACCCCGTGTTACAGGCGTGTTGCCCACGGCGGGAGCCCCGCGACGTCCGGTGAACGCCAGGGAGCCTCGTGGCAAACGGAGCATGGTGCGCTACCTTGGGGACATGGCACCTCAGGCCGCTTGACCCGGGCTTCGTCCCGAGGCGTGGGCCGGGTGCCATTGCTATCCGCACCGATGCAGGAGGTACCCCATGGACGTTCTCGTCACCGGCCGTCGATGCACCATCACGGACGATTTCCGCGACAAGGTGACCGATCGGATCTCGTCGATCGAGCGATTCAAGGATCGCGTGATTCGCGTCGAGGTTCAGTTGTCCGCGGAGCCCCGTGCCAAGCAACCCGACCAGGCCGTGAAGGCGGAGATCACCCTGCTGTCCAAGGGTCCGGTCGTCCGGGCGGTCGCCAGCGCCGAAGACAAGACGGTCGCCTTCGAGCACGCCCTCGATCGCCTCAAGGCGCAGTTGCGCCGGGCCGCCGACCGCCGCAAGAACTACCGCGGTCTCCGGCTGGCCCAGTCGCTGCTGGACGAGGTGCCGGCGCCGGCGCCCGAGACCGACTCCGACGGCCCCGAGACCCACCGCGTCGCCGGGCTCGAGGTGACCGGGGACGGCCCGCTGGTTGTCCGCGAGAAGTTCTTCCCGGCCACGCCGCTGACGCTGGCGCAGGCCCTCGACGAGATGGAGCTGGTCGGGCACGACTTCTTCCTCTACTGCGATGCGGACACCAACGCGCCGAGCGTTGTGTACCGCCGCAAGGCCTACGACTACGGCGTCATCCACCTGGAGGTGTCGCAGGCGAAGGCCGAGTGACCGGCTCACCCCGGGGCCGGGCGTCCGATCGGGCGCTCGGCCCCGCCGTGTCTCTCGCGCAGGCCCGGCGCATCGCGCTGGCCGCGCAAGGCTTCGGACGCCCCCGGCCCGCCGCGGTCACGATGCGGCAGGTGCAGGGGGTCATCGACCGCCTCGCCCAGTTCCAGATCGACTCGATCAACGTCGTCGCCCGCGCCCACTACCTGCCGCTGTTCTCTCGGCTCGGCCCCTACGACACCGCGCTGCTCGACCGGGCGGCGTCCCGGCCGCCGCGGCGGCTGTTCGAGTACTGGGGGCACGCGGCCAGCCTCATCGACGTCGCGCTGGAGCCGGCGCTCCGGCCGCGCATGGCGGCCCACGCCCGGCGCGCGTGGCCCAAGGCGGACGCCATCCGTGCGGCCCACCCCGACCTGGCCGCCCGCATCCTGGCCGACCTCGCCGCGCACGGGCCGCTGCGGGCGTCCGACATCGAGCACACGGAGGTCCGCAGCCGCGAGCACTGGGGGTGGAACTGGTCGGAGGCGAAGCACGTTCTCGAGTGGCTGCTCACCACGGGTGAGGTGAGTCCGGCCGGCCGGACGCGGTCGTTCGAGCGTCGCTATGCCCTGCGCGCGGACGTGCTGCCGGCGGGCGTCCTGGCGACGCCGACGCCCTCGGCGGAGGACGCCGCCCTGACGCTCGCGCGTCGCGCGATGGCCGCCCTCGGGGTCGCGGACACCTACCAGGTCGCCGACTACTTCCGGACCCGCTCGGATGCGACGGCGGCCGCGCTGGCGCGGCTCGCGGCGTCGGGGGAGGTGGAGCGCGTCAGCGTTCCCGGCTGGCGGGACGCCTGGCTGTGGGCCGCCGCCGCGCGGCCCCGGCGGCTGCGCACCCAGGCGCTGATCAGCCCCTTCGACTCGCTGGTCTACGAGCGGCGGCGGCTGGAGTCGCTGTTCGGCCTGCGCTACCGCATCGAGATCTACACCCCCGCGCCGAAGCGGGTCTACGGCTACTACGTCTACCTCTTCCTGTGCGACGAGCGGTTCGCCGCGCGGGTCGACCTGAAGGCCGACCGCACGGCGGGCGTCCTCAGGGTTCCCTCGTCGTGGCTGGAAGACGGTGCGGACGCCGCGGCCGTCGCGCCGCGGCTGGCCGAGGAGCTGCGGACGATGGCGTCCTGGCTTGGGCTGACGGACGTCGTCGTCGAGCCGCGCGGCAGCCTGGCGGACGCGCTGGCGGCGTCCTGCTGAGGCGTGGGCGCCGCGCGCGACCCCGGTTCGAGGGGGTGTGTCGCTCGCGCCGCTACGATGGTGGACGGCCGAGGTGGCCCGAACCGCCGAGCAAGGAAGTGCGAACACGTGGGCGTCATTGACAAGCTGCTGCACATGGGCGAGGGGCGCACCCTCCGCCATCTGCGGGGGATCGCCAACCAGGTGAACCTCATCGAGCCCGACTTCGAGGCGATGAGCGACGAGGAACTGCGCGGGCAGACCGACGCGTTCCGCGAACGGCTGGAGGCGGGGGAGACGCTCGACGCGATCCTGCCGGAGGCGTTCGCGACGGTGCGCGAGGCGGCCCGGCGGGTGCTGGGCAAGCGGCTCTTCGACGTCCAGATCATGGGCGGCGCGGCGCTGCACCTGGGCAACATCGCCGAGATGAAGACCGGCGAGGGCAAGACGCTCGTCGCCACGCTGCCGAGCTACCTGAACGCGCTGGACGGCGGCGGCGTCCACGTGGTCACGGTGAACGACTACCTGGCCAAGTACCAGTCGGAGCAGATGGGCCGCATCCACCACTTCCTGGGCCTGTCGACCGGCGTGATTCTCGCGCAGATGACGCCCGACGAGCGGCGGAAGGCGTACGGGGCCGACATCACCTACGGCACGAACAACGAGTTCGGCTTCGACTACCTGCGCGACAACATGGCGCTGTCGCTGGCCGACTGCGTCCAGCGGGGCCATCACTTCGCGATCGTCGACGAGGTCGACTCGATCCTCGTCGACGAGGCGCGGACGCCGCTGATCATCTCGGGCCCGGCGGAAGACAACCACCGCTGGTACCCGGTGTTCGCCCGGCTGGCGACGCGGATGACGCGGGACGAGCACTACGAGGTCGACGAGAAGAAGAAGACCATCTCGATCTTGGAGGCGGGCATCGAGCGGGTGGAGGATTCGCTCGGCATCGACAACCTCTACGAGAGCGCCAACACGCCGCTGATCAGCTACCTGAACAACGCGATCCGCGCGAAGGAGTTGTTCAAGCGCGACAAGGACTACATGGTCACGCCCGACGGCGAGGTGCTGATCATCGACGAGTTCACCGGCCGCACGCTGGAGGGGCGGCGCTACTCCGAGGGCCTGCATCAGGCGCTGGAGGCGAAAGAGGGCGTCGAGATCAAGGACGAGTTCCAGACGCTCGCGACCATCACGTTGCAGAACTACTTCCGCATGTACGACAAGCTCTCCGGGATGACGGGCACCGCGAAGACGGAGGAGAGCGAGTTCCAGAAGATCTACGGGCTCGGCGTCCTGCCGATCGAGACGAACATGCCCATGATCCGCAAGGACCAGTCCGACCTGATCTACCGCACCGAAGACGCGAAGTTCGACGCCGTCGTCGCCGACGTGCTGGAGCGGCACGAGGCGGGGCAGCCCGTGCTGCTGGGCACGGCGTCCGTCGCGAAGTCGGAGCTGCTGTCGGCCAAGCTGAAGCAGGCCGGCGTCCGGCACGAGGTGCTGAACGCGAAGAACCACGCGCGCGAGGCCGCGATCATCGCCCTGGCCGGGCGCAAGGGCGCGGTCACGGTGGCCACGAACATGGCCGGCCGAGGCACCGACATCATGCTGGGCGGCAACGCCGAGTTCTTGGCGGACGCCGCCCTGCGCGCCAAGGGGCTCGACCCGGTGGAGAACGCCGAGGAGTACGAGGCCGCCTGGCCCGACGTGCTCGCCGCGTTCGACGAGCAGGTGAGCCAGGAGCACGACGAGGTCGTGGAGCTCGGCGGGCTGTACGTGGTCGGCTCCGAGCGGCACGAGAGCCGGCGGATCGACAACCAGCTGCGCGGCCGCTCGGGGCGTCAGGGCGACCCGGGGGAGTCGCGGTTCTACCTGTCGCTGCAGGACGACCTGATGCGCCTGTTCAAGAGCGAGCTGATCGCGCGGGTGCTGACAGTGCTGAAGATCCCCGACGACGTGCCGATCGAGAACCGGCAGGTGACGAACGCCGTCCAGAGCGCGCAGGAGCAGGTCGAGGCGCAGAACTTCGAGATGCGCAAGAACGTGCTGAAGTACGACGACGTCATGAACCGGCAGCGGTACGCGATCTACGGCGACCGGCGTCAGGTGCTCGAGGGCGCTGACGTGTCGGAGCAGCTGCGCACCGCCGCGACCAAGGTGGTCAGCGACGTCGTGCAGGCCAACACCGAGGGCTTCATCGAGGACTGGGATCTCGACACCCTGTGGACCGAGCTGAAGACCCTCTACCCGGTCGGCCTGGACAAGGCCGACTACGACGGCGTCGAGCTCACCCAGGCCGAGCTGGTGCAGGACTTCACCGACGACGTCCAGCGGGCGTACGACGCGCGCGAGGAGCAACTGACGCCCGACGTGATGCGGCAGCTCGAACGGCAGGTGCTGCTCACCGTGCTCGACCGCAAGTGGCGCGAGCACCTCTACGAGATGGACTACCTGCGCGAGGGCATCGGCCTGCGCGCGATGGCCCAACGCGACCCGCTCGTGGAGTACCAGCGCGAGGGCGCCACGATGTTCGAGGGGATGATGGCGGCGTTCCTGGAGGAGGTCGTCGGCTACCTGTTCAACCTCGAGGTGTCGATCGAGCCGACGCCGCAGCCGCAGCCGGTCGGCGTCCACGTGGACGGCGGCGGGGCGCCGGCGACGGCGCGCAGCCTGCTCGGGCAGGACGCCGAACCCACCCCGCGCCACGCGCTCAACTACTCGGGGCCCGACGAGTCGGGCCAGGCGTCCGTCGCGAATGAGTCGGGGGAGCCGGCCGAGGCGGACGCCGAGCTCTTCGCGAACGTGGGCCGCAACAAGCCGTGCCCGTGCGGGTCGGGGAAGAAGTTCAAGAACTGCCACGGGCGCGCGTGACGCCGTCGTCGGTGAGCGCGATCTCCAGGGCCTGACACAGCCAGCGCGCGCCGCGGTTCTCCAGGCGGAGGGCCGCGGCGCGCGTGCGTCCGGACGCCTCGTCGCGCAGCGCGAGGGACGCCTCGACGACGCCCGGCGAGGGCATCTGCGCGTGGACGCCGCGCAGCCGGAGCTCGGAGCCCAGTCCGCCGCGGGCGAGGTGCTCGACGGTGGCGTAGACGTCGTCGTCCATGACCGCGGCGAGGTTGGCGGGCGTCCGGCGGCCCTGGAGCACCTCGACGAGCGCGGAGCCGACCTGGTGCGCGAGCCGGCGGGCGATGACGGGGACCTCTTCTTTGGCCGGGGCGACGTCGGCGCGGGGTGCCGGGCGCGGACGCAACTCCGGCGGCGTGATGAGCCGGGAGGCGGCGTCCCGAAGGATCGGCGCGGGGCAGTCGGTCATGACACGAGCCTGCCCGCGGGCGTCCGGGGAGGCCATGGGGAGTTCTCCCCAATTCGCCGCGAGATGCGAGTCTGTCGCCCCGTGTGCGTTTCTACCTGACGTTCTCCACGCTCTGGGGTGGGTTTTGTCACACGGCCTGGGCAGGCGGGTCGCTCCGGCGAGCCACACGGATGAAACTCCGCAGGGACGCCGTAGCCGCCGTTCGGTGGTGCGGGTTTCTGTTCTGAGGACGCCGTCGGCGCCGGT
>NZ_JBDHZL010000120.1:0-7586 GCF_039811905.1 Nigerium sp.
GCGACGATGGGAAACGGCGTTCTGCGTGGGCTCGTCAGCGCAACAAGAGCACGAGCGCGGAGAGCGCGGAGGCGAGCATCGTCACGATCTCGAACTGGCGTTGACTGACCCGGCGGATGACGAAAGTCCCGAGAACGGTGCCCAGCAGGACGAACGGGATGAGGGCGAGGTCGAGGGTGAGCCCGCGCGGTGTGAAAAGCCCGATGGAGGCCGCGAGAGGCACTTTCGAGAGATTGATGAGGGCGAAGAACCACGCGTTCGTTCCGATAAAGCGGCGCTTCTCGATGCGGGCCGCCAAGAAATACAGGGCCATGACGGGGCCGGCTGCATTGGCGGTCATCGTGGTGAATCCGGCCGCGACGCCGGCGGCCCCCGCCTTGGCCCAGTTCGTCTGGACGCCGAGTTCGCTGACGTCGGGGGTGCGGCGGAGACGCTGCACGAGCTGCAGTAGCACCATGGCGAGCAGCAGGCCGCCGATGGTGCGCCGCATGGCGAGGTCGTCGACGCGGTTCATGAACCAGGCGCCCAGTAACAGCCCGGGCAGCACGGTGGGAACCAGCCGGAGCAGCAACCGCCACGACACCCGGCGGTAACGGCTGATCGCGACGAGATCACCGAGGATGAGCAGGAGCAGGACGGTCGCCGTCGACTCTTTCGCGGGCACGATGAGCGCGAAGATGGCGACCGCGATCGCGCCCATGCCGCCGAACGACGTCTTCGAGAAGCCGACGATCACCCCCGCGAAGGCGAGCAGGGCGAGCGCCGGCCACCCGTAGGCGAGCACCTGATCGATCATCACCCTCCTCGCCGATTCGTCAGGCTGAGGGGCGGGCCGGCACCGATCGAGCGGCCGCACCGGCGATCAGCCAGTACGTGGGCATCATCTCATCGACCAGCGCTTCTGGCGCGGAGAGTTGGTCGAGGAGGAGTCCATCCACCAGCGCGACGATCATGCGCGCCCCGGCTTCGGGGTCGGGTCCGTCGAGCGATGCGGCGATCCGGTCGACGAACCGGTCGCGGGCGGCCTTGACGATGCCCTGCAACTCCGGGTGACGCGAGGCGTGGAGGTAGAGCTCGAGGCGTGCCCGGGCGAGGTCCGGGCGGGCACGCACGGCGTCCGCGACCGCTCGCGCCTGGGCGAACAGGGCGGTGGGCGGGCGTCCGGCGTCGGCCAGTGCGCGCGTCTGGTCGTCCACGGTGAGGACGTCGGGCAACTCGGCGTCCGCGAGGTGCGTGAGGACGGCCGCGATGAGCCCGTCGAGGGATCCGAAATGGTACTTGACGAGGCCCTGCGCAACCTCGGCCCGCTGCTCGACCCGGCGATGGGTCAGCCCGCGCATGCCCTCGGCGGCCAGTTGGGCGATCGCGGCGTCGATGAGCCGCGCCCTCGCGGGGCGCGCTTCCGGCCCCGCGGCCGCTGATTGCGTCATGGCGAGGAGCGTAATAGTTTCCACGACTGTGGAAACGAACTTCTTTCCGACGGTGAACTTCGCACCGGGGGACTGGCTCCTCCGGGCCGGGCGGGGCGCGACGGTGCGGCGCGGGTGGCTGGGGCGGCGCTACGTGTACCTGTTGGGGCCGCGGGCCAACGAGTTCGTGTTCGGCCACGATCACCTGTTTCGGTGGCGCGAGGCGTTCGCCAGCCTGATTCCGGTCGACGGCGAGACGTCCGTCGTGGTCTCCGACGGGGAGGCGCACGGCCGACGGCGCGGGTGGGTGCGTCCCGCGCTCGATCGACGCCACGTCGACGGGTACGTCGACGCGATCGCGCGCACCGCCGCCGAAGCCCTGGACGCGGTGCGGCCGGGCGAGCTCGTGGACGGGTACCAGGTGCTTCGCGCGGCGATCCGCCGCGCCACCATGCGCGCGCTCTTCGGAGAGAGCGTCGGCGGGCATGCGGACGACATGGGCGACCTGTTGAAGCCACTCATCGACCTGACCGACCTGCTCCCGGATACCGTGGCGGTCCACCGTCGGCTCCGAACGCCCCGGTGGCGGCGGGCGATGGCGGTGCGCCGACAGCTGGACGCCTTCATCGGCTCTGAGATCGCTCGCGCCCGGGCGGGCGACGCGCCGCCGGACCGGGTGCTGTCGACCCTCGTGCACGGCCGGGACGGGTCCGGGCCGGGGTTGAGCGAGACGGAGATCCGCGACCAGATGGTGACGCTCATCGCTGCCGGGTACGAGACGACCAGCGCGGCGATGGCCTGGACGCTGTACGGGCTCGCGGTCCGGCCCGACCTGGTCGGCCGGGCGACGGAGGAGGCGTCCCGGGCGTGCGAGATCGGCCTGACGGCGTCCGCGATGGGAGAGATGGAGTGGGTGGGCGCGATCGTCCGGGAGGCGCTGCGGCTCTATCCGCCGGCCGTGGTGTCGGCGCGCTACGTCGCGGAAGACTTCACCGTCGAGGGGCGCCGGGTCTGCGCCGGCACGATGCTGCTCTACAGCCCGTACGCGACGCATCGCGACCCGCGGGTATACGACGAGCCGCTGGCGTTCCGGCCTGAGCGGTGGCTATGCGGGGCCACGCGGCCGGCGTCCGAGTATCTGCCGTTCGGCGGCGGCGGCCACCGCTGCCTGGGGTCGACGATGGCGACCACGGAGCTGACCGTCATGCTGGCGACCCTGCTGGCGCGGGGCGGGTACCAGTTGGAGGCCGGGCGCGTCCGGGCGCGGGGCTATGCGGCGATGCGGCCGCGCGACGGGCTGCCGATGCGGCTGGGGTGACGGACGTCCGCGTCAGCCCCGGCGATCGCGTTCGGGCACGCCGGGGCGCATATTGATCACGGACGCCCGCGACACGGCCTTCCAGGTGCCCTGACCCGGCCCCCAGCGTTCGCCACGGGGGCCGAGAACGCTGGACATGGGCGCCTCTCCGGGTGAAGGTGGGTCGCAGCAACCCCGTTGCGCCCTCCCTCCAGCCCTCGACCCACGGAGGTTCCCCATGAGGCCCCTCACCCGCGCCCTCGCCACGGCCACCGCTGCGTGCCTCGCCCTCGGCGCCGCCCTCGTGTCGCCGGCCGAGGCGCGTCCCCCGCGCGAAGTCACGCGGCACACCCAGAAGGTCGCGACGTCCGTCGGCTACGGCGGGGCGGTGAGCTCGGTCGACCCGGAGGCGTCCGCGGCCGGCCTCGCAGTGCTGGCTCGCGGCGGCAACGCGGTCGACGCGGCCGTCACGACGGCCGCGACGCTCGGCGTGACCGAGCCGTACTCGGCGGGCATCGGCGGGGGCGGGTACCTCGTCTACTACGACGCGAAGACCCGCCGGGTGAGCACGATCGACGGGCGCGAGACGGCGCCGGCGTCCATGCCGACGGACGCCTTCACGAACCCCGCGACCGGGGCGCCCTACGCGTTCAACGAGCTGGTGACGAGCGGGCTCTCCGTCGGCGTCCCGGGCACGCTGGCCACGTGGCAGCTCGCCCTCGATCGCTGGGGGACCTCCTCGCTGGCCCGCGCGATCGAGCCGGCGCGGCAGGTTGCGCAGCGGGGCTTCGTGGTCGACGACACGTTCCGCAGCCAGACGCTCGACAACGCGGCGCGGTTCCGGGCGTTCACGTCCAGCCGCGACCTGTGGCTGCCGAACGGCGACGCTCCGGTGGTCGGCAGCGTCTTCCGGAACCCCGACCTGGCCGACACCTACCGGCTGATCCAGCGGCGCGGGCTCGACGGGTTCTACTCCGGCACGCTCGCCGCCGACATGGCGCGGGCCGTGACCGCGCCCCCGGTCTCGGGGGAGAGCGACCTGCCGACCCCCGCCGGGCACCTGAGCGTCGACGACCTGGCGACGTACCGGGCCATCGAGCAGGCGCCGACGGCGAGCACCTACCGCGGCTACACCGTCTACGGCATGGGCCCGTCGGGTTCCGGCGGCACGACGGTGGGGGAGGCGCTCAACATCCTGCAGCGGTTCGACCTCTCCTCGCTGACGGTCCCGGAGGCCTACCACCGGTACTTCGAGGCGTCCGCCCTCGCGTTCGCCGACCGGGGACGCTACGTGGGCGACCCGGCGTTCGTCGACGTCCCGACGCGGGCGCTCCTCTCGGACGCCTTCGCCGCCGAGCGGGCCTGCCACGTCGACCCCGAGCGCGCCGCCGTCAAGCCCGTGGCGGCCGGCGACGTCGCCACCGCCGACGGGCGCTGCGACGCCGCGGCTGCCGGCGCACTCGCGCCCGACACCGAGAACCGCTCGACCACCAACCTGACCGTGGCCGACCGCTGGGGCAACGTCGTCGAGTACACCCTTACCATCGAGCAGACCGGCGGCTCGGCCATCACGGTGCCGGGGCGCGGCTTCCTGCTCAACAACGAGCTGACCGACTTCACGCTGGTCTGGGACGCCGCCGACCCGAACCGCCTCGAGCCCGGCAAGAGGCCGCGGTCGTCCATGTCGCCGACGATCGTGCTGAAGGACGGCAAGCCCTTCCTCGCCCTCGGGTCGCCGGGCGGCTCGACGATCATCACGACGGTGCTCCAGACGCTGGTGAACCGCATCGACCTGGGCATGCCGATCGATCGGGCCCTCGCGGCACCCCGCGCCACCCAGCGGAACACGCCGAAGGTCACCGCCGAGCCCGGGTTCATCGCCGAGTACGGCCCGGCGATGGGGGCGTTCGGGCACCAGCTCGACCCGTCCGGGGACTCATTCACCTCCGCCGCCGAGATCGGCGCCGCGACCGCGATCGAGTTCGGCCCTCGGGGACGCCTCACCGCGGTGTCCGAGCCGACGCGCCGCGGGGGCGGTGCGGCGCTGGTGGTGCGCCCGGACAAGCACCGGCGCGGCTGAGCGGGATCGGCGCGCCCGTCAGCCCTCGATCGTGGTGAGCGCGTCGCCCGCGGCCACCCGGACGCCTGCCTCCACGGACGCCTCGCCCACCACACCGTCGCGGTGCGCCGGGACGGTGGTCTCGGTCTTCATCGCCTCCAGCACGCAGACGCCGTCGCCCGCGGACACCGTCGCGCCCGGCTCCACCAGCCAGCGCTGCAGCACGCCCGCCATCGGCGCGCGCAGGGACGCCTCCGGCTCGCCGTCCGCGTCCCCAGGGCCGTCGCCGGGCCGGGCCTCACCGGCGGCGTCCCCGTCGGGCCCGAACGACCGCAGCAGCGCGGCGGGGAGGCCGAGTTGGACGGCCTTGCCGTCCAATTCCACGGTGAACCGCACCCGCCGGGACGCCTCCGCGTCCGCCGCGGGCCAAAAGCCCGGGTCGGCGGCGAGCCGGTCGCCGAACTCCTGCTCGATCCAGGCGGTGTGGACGCCGAGGGCGTCCTCGCCGGTGAACGCCGGGTCCTCCAGGACGGCCCGATGGAACGGCAGCACGGTCGTCACCCCATCGATCGTCAGGTCGGCGAGCGCCCGCCGCGCCCGGCGCAGCGCGTGGGCGCGCGACACGCCCCGCACGATGAGCTTCGCGATCATCGAGTCGTAGTCCCCGGTGACGACGGAGCCGGTGCGGACGCCCGTGTCCAGCCGGACGCCCGGCCCGGTCGGCGCCTCGAGCAACTCGATGCGTCCGGTGGAGGGCAGGAACCCGCGGGCGACGTCCTCGGCGTTGATGCGGAACTCGAACGCGTGTCCGCGGTTCGCGACGTCGCCGCTCACGGGCACCTCGCCGCCGAACGCGATCTCGAGCTGCGCGAGCACGAGGTCGACCCCCGTGGTCTCCTCGGTGACGGTGTGCTCGACCTGCAATCGCGTGTTGACTTCGAGAAACGAGATGACGCCGTTCGCGCCCAGCAGGTACTCGACCGTCCCGACGCCCACGTAGCCGGCCTCGCGGCACAGGTCGCGCGCCGAGTCCCTCACGAGCGCCCGCTGCTCGTCGGTCAGGAACGGCGCCGGTGCCTCCTCGACGAGCTTCTGGTTGCGGCGCTGCAGCGAGCAGTCCCGCGTGCCCAGCACGAACACGTGGCCGTGCCGGTCGGCGATCACCTGCGCCTCGATGTGCCGCGGCCGGTCCAGGTACTGCTCCAGGTAGCAGTCGCCGCGCCCGAACGCGGCCTGGGACTCGCGCACGGCCGAGGCGAACGCCGCCTCGATCTCCTCCGCCGACCGGACGACGCGCATCCCGCGTCCCCCGCCCCCGAACGCCGCCTTGATCGCGACCGGGTAGCCGAGCTCGCCGGCGACGCGGGCCGCCTCGGCCGGGTCGGCCACGAGGCCCTCCGACCCCCGGACGAGCGGCGCGCCCACCCTGCGGGCGATGTCGCGGGCCGCAACCTTGTCGCCCAGCAGCTCGATCGTGTGCGGGTCGGGGCCGATCCACGTCAGCCTGGCGTCGAGGACGGCCTGCGCGAACTCGGCCCGCTCGGCGAGAAACCCGTAGCAGGGGTGGACGGCGTCCGCCCCGGCACGCCGGGCGACGGCGAGCAGCTGGTCGGCGTCGAGGTAGGTCTCGGCCAGCGTCGCGCCCTCCAGCCGGTAGGCCTCGTCGGCGGCGCGGACGTGGTAGGCGTCGGCGTCCGGGTCGGCGTACACGGCGACAGCGCGGTGGCCGGCGTCCCGGCAACCCTGCGCGACGCGGACGGCGATCTCCCCGCGGTTGGCGATCAGGATCGTGGCCATGGCTCACTCCTCGACGACGAAACGGATGGTGGCGCCGGGCGGCAGCTGCGCGATCAGGTCGACGTCGGCCGCCCGGACGACGCCGATCACCGGATAGCCGCCCGTCACCGGGTGGTCGCGCAGGAAGATCACCGGACGCCCGTCGGTCGGCACCTGAATCGAGCCCGCGACGGCCCCCTCCGACGGCAGCTCGCCGTCGCGGGACCGCCGCAGCGGCTCGCCGTCCAGCCGGACGCCGATGCGGTTCGAGTCCTCCCGGACCACCCAGCGCGGCTCGCCGAGCGAGGCGAGGGCGTCCGGGGTGAACCAGTCGTCGCGGGGGCCGAGGCGCACGTGGGCGTCCAGATGATCGCCGGGCAGCGGCGTGGGCGCCTGCGGCAGCCCGACGATCGACGGCCAGGGCGGCGTCCCGACGGGCACGACGTCCCCGGAGGCCAGGGGCGCCGGCCCCTCGCCCGACATCAGGTCGGTCGAGCGGGAGCCGAGCGCGGACGCCGCGGCCAGGCCGCCCCGGACGCCCACGTACGCGCGCAGCCCGCGCCGCGGGACGCCGAGCGCGAGGACCTGCCCGTCCAGCAGGGCGAACGGACGGTCGGACGCCGGACGGTGCGCGACCGGGGCGCCGGTGACCTCCAGCGGGACGTCCGCGCCCGTCACCGCGACGACCTGGTCGCCGACGGCGGCCAACCGCAGGCCGCCGCCCAGCGATTCGAGGAGCGCCGCGTCGGCCGGGTTGCCGACGAGCTCGTTCGCCTGGGCGGCCGCGGCGGCGTCCATGGCGCCCGACTCCGCGACGCCGAGCGCCGCGTAGCCGGGACGCCCTCGGTCCTGCACGAGCGCCTGCAGCCCCGTCGCCTCGATCCGGACGCCGCTGGTCACCTCGCCGGGGGTCGCGTCACCTGGGGTCGCCTCGCCAGGGGCGTCCTCGTCGGGCGCACCCCCGGGGACCGCACCCCCGGGGACCGCACCCCCGGGGACCGCACCGTCGGCGTCCCGGACGGCGACGGCGTCCCGGACGGCGACG
>NZ_JBDHZL010000121.1:0-7576 GCF_039811905.1 Nigerium sp.
ACGGGACGCGGTCAGTACCGCTCCGCCCACGGGTCGGTGTTCAGGCGGGACACATGCGTCTCCAGCCGGACGCCCGCCGCCGCGGCGGCGTCCTGGAGCACCTTCTCGGCGTGCGGCAGCCACAGCCATTCGGCCGCCCAGTGCGGGATGTCGATCAGCGCGGGGGCGTCGTCATGGGCGAGGGCGTCCTGCGCGGGGTGGTGCCGCAGGTCGGAGGTCACGTACAGGTCGACGCCGGCCGCGCGGGCGGCGTCCAGCAGGGAGTCGCCGGCGCCGCCGAGGACGGCGACGGTCTCGACGAGACGCTCGGGGTCGCCGCCGAGCCGGGCGCCGGTCGCGGTGGGCGGCAGCGCGGCGGCGAGAGTGCGCGCGACGTCGCGGGCGGCCATCGGCTCGGGGAGGCGTCCGATGCGGCCCAGCCCCTCGCCAGAGGGCGGCGAGACCAGCTCGACCAGGTCGAACGCCGGCTCGTCGTAGGGGTGGGCGTCCAGCAGCGCCCGGACGACCGCCGCCCGTCGCCCGCGGGGCACGACCATCTCGACGCGCAGTTCCGGCGTCCGCTCGACCTCGCCGACGGCCCCGACGTACGGGTCGGCGCCGTCGCGCGGCAGGAAACTGCCGACGCCCGGGGTCGCGAACGAGCAGCGGTCGTACGCGCCGACCGTGCCGGCCCCGGCGGCCGCGAGGGCGTCGACGACGGCGTCCGCATGGTCGGGCGGAACGAACGTGATCAGCTTGTCGCGCGCCGGGCCCGCGGCCGGTTCGAGCGGACGCCGGTCGGTGAGCCGCAGCGCGTCGGCGAGGGCGTCCGAGACCCCGGGGTCGGCGGCATCGGCGTTCGTGTGCGCCGCGAACTGGCTGAGGCCGGCCTCGGCGAGGGCGAGCACGAGGCGTCCCTTGGGCTGGTCGCGCCGGACGGCGTGGACGCCGCGCAGCAGCAGCGGGTGGTGCGTCACCAGCAACTGCGCGCCGACCGCGCGCGCCTCGGCGATCACCTCGTCGGTCACGTCGACCGCGAGCAGGACGCCGACCACGGGGGCGTCCGGGTCGCCGCAGCCGAGACCGACGCGGTCCCACTCCTCGGCCAACCCGGGCGGGTAGGCGTCGGTCAGCCAGCCGGTCACGGTGCGCACGGTCGTCATGACCGGGAGGCTACCGCGCGGCGTCGGCCTCCTGGCAGCGCAGGGCGCGCTCGGCGTCGTCCAGGCGCTCGGCGACGAGGCGTCCCACGAAGTCGGACAGCGGTTCGTCGGCGACCCACGCCGTGACCCGCTCCAGGAACGCCCGGTCGGCGAGCGGCCGCGGGAACAGGTACATCAGCACGTGCTGGCGGATCGCCGAGCTCTTGTTCGCCCAGCCGTCGCGGCCCTCCGACATCGCCCGGACGACGTCGAGGTACGCGTCCGCGTAGGGCGCCAGCAGCTCCTCCTGGCCGCGGTGCATGAACTGCGCGCACACCTGGACGTGGGTCTCGTTCGGCGTGTCGTCGACGGTCGCCGCCCGCCACGCGGACGCCTTCGCCTCCGGCGTCCGCAGCGCCGACCGGGCGCCCGCGGCGTGCTCGGCGCCGGTCGCCGTGTTGTCCCGGGACGCCTCGGAGGCGATCTCGTCCTCGCCGACGGCCCCGACGCGGGCCAGGTTCGTGACGAGCCGCCAGCGCAGGTCGGGGTCGACCTGGAGGCCGCCCGGAACCTCCTCGCCGTCGAGCCAGGCCCGCAGCACGGCGGCGCCCTCGTCGTCGCGGATCGACGACGCGAGCGCCCGCGCGAACGCGAGCTGATGGTCGGAGCCGGGCTCGGCGTCCTTGAGCAGCCGGGCGACGCCGCCGGTGAACCGGTCGCTCAGCCGGACGCGGCCCGCCGGCGCCGCGTAGTAGTCGATCGCGGTCCGCGCCTGGGCGAGCTGCGCGGACACGGCCGTCAGGTCGGACTCGATGCCGACGCCCCGCAGCACCAGGTCGACGTAATCGGCCGGCGCCGTCTCGGCGTCGCGCACCATGTCCCAGGCAGCGCCCCAGCAGAGCGAGCGCGCGAGGGCGCTGTCGAGGCGTCCCATGTTCTCCACGAGCGTGGCGAACGAGCGGTCGTCCAGCCGGATCTTCGCGTACGTGAGGTCGTCGTCGTTCGGCAGCAGCAGGTCGGGCCGCTGCTTGCCGGCCAGTTCGGGCACCTCGGTGCGCGGGCCCTCGACGTCGAGCTCGACCCGGTCGGTGCGGGTCAGCCGCCCGTCCACCAGGTTGTACAGGCCGACGGCGATGCGGTGGCGGCGCAGCGTCGGCCACCGGTCGGACGCCGTCTGCAGCAGTGCCACCTCGGTGAAGCGGCCCTCGTCGTCGGTGGCGATCTCGGCCCGGATCGTGTTCACGCCCGCCGTCTGCAGCCACTGCGTGGTGAAGAACGACAGGTCCCGCCCGGACGCCTGCTCCAGCGCGCCCAGCAGGTCGTTCAGCTCCGTGTTGCCGAAGGCGTGCTCGGCGAAGTACGCCCGGACGCCCGCGAGGAAGGCGTCCTCGCCGACGAACGCGACGAGCTGCCGCAGCGCCGAGGCGCCCTTGGCGTAGGTGATGCCGTCGAAGTTCAGCTCGACCGCCTCGAGGTCGACCATGTCGGCGGCGATGGGGTGGGTGGAGGGCAGTTGATCCTGCCGGTAGGCCCACGTCTTGCGCTGGTTGCCGAAGGACGCCCACGGGTCGACCCCGGTGCCGAACTCGTCGGCGATGCGCTTTTGGGCGTAGTGGGACGCCCATTCGGCGAAGGACTCGTTGAGCCACAGGTCGTCCCACCAGCGCATGGTGACGAGGTCGCCGAACCACATGTGGGCCATCTCGTGCAGGATCGTGTTGTCGCGCGTCTCGTAGCTCGCCGCGGTCACGCGCGACCGGAAGATGTACTCGTCGCGGAACGTCACGCAGCCCGCGTTCTCCATCGCGCCGAAGTTGAACTCCGGCACGAAAACCTGCGCGTAGTCGCCGAACGCGTACGGGCGCCCGAACGCCTCCTCGAACACGGCGAAGCCCCGCTTCGTCGTGGTGAAGATGCGGTCGGCGTCCAGGTAGTCGGCGAGCGACTGCCGCACCGCGATCGACAGCGGGCGGTCGCCCTCCGGCGTCGGGTACACGTCGTGCACGATGTGGAACTCGCCCGCGCACACCGCGGTGATGTAGGGCGAGATGCGCTCGGTCGGCGCGAACGCCCACCGCGCGACGCCGTCGCGCTCGGGCGTCGGCTCGACGGCCGGCGAGTTCGAGATCACCTGCCAGGACTCGGGCGCCAGCACGGTGAACTCGAAGGACGCCTTCTGGTCGGGCTGGTCGAAGCAGGCGTACGCGCGGCGGGCGTCCGCGGATTCGAACTGGCTGTAGAGGTAGACCCGGCCGTCGGCCGGGTCGACGAACCGGTGCAGGCCCTCGCCGGTGCGCGAGTAGCGGCACACGGCCGTCACGACGAGCTCGTGCTCGCCCTCGGCGACGTGGAAGGCCAGGTGCTCGCCGTCGAACGCCTCGGTCGGCAGCGGCTCGCCGTCGAGGGAGGCCTCGATGACCTCGTCGGCGATGAGGTTGATGTCGGTGTCCGCGTCGGTCGAGCGAAACCGCGCCCGGGTCATGGAGAGGAACTGCGCGTCCTGGCGCTCGAGCGGGCGGTCCTCGGGGCCGGCGCCGGTGAGATCGAGCGTCACGGCGTACGACTCCGCCGTCAGGCTCTCGGAACGACGGCGCGCCTCCGCGCGCGTGATGTTGGCAGCAAACATGGGTCCCCGCTCGTCGACATGATCCAGGCAGTCCTGCCACCCTAACGCGCCCCGCACGCAGGTCCCGCGGACGGGCCCGCCGAGAAATTCACTGTTCACGGCCGGGATCGCGCGCGGGCGTCCCCGACAGAGCGCAACTAGGGTGAGGTGCATGACGCAAGCTGTTGATTTCTGGTTCGACCCCGTCTGCCCGTGGGCGTGGATGACGTCGCGGTGGATGCTCGAGGTCGAGAAGGTCCGCGACGTGAAGACCACCTTCCACGTGATGAGCCTCGCGGTGCTGAACGACGGCCGCGACCTGCCGCCCGAGTACGCCGAGTTGATGCAGTTCGCGTGGATCCCCGCGCGCGTGGCGCTCGCGGTGGGAGAGGAGTACGGCTCCGACAAGCTCGCCGAGTTCTACACGGCCATCGGCTCCCGGTTCCACCCGGGCGAGGCGCCGCACGAGCTGGCCACCGTCGAGGCCGCGCTCGCCGACGTCGGGCTGCCCACCGAGTTGGCCCGAAAGGGGCTGACGGACGCGAACGACGACGCCCTGAAGGCGTCCCATCACGCGGGGATGGACGCGGTGGGCGACGAGGTCGGCACCCCGGTCATCCACGTGAACGGCATGGCGCTGTTCGGGCCCGTGATCTCCCCGGCGCCGAAGGGCGAGGAGGCCGGCGAGCTGTTCGACGGGTTCGTGAAGGTCACCGCCTACCCGGGGTTCTTCGAGCTGAAGCGCACCCGGACGGTGGGGCCGATCTTCGACTGAGCGCGCGTCCGGCGGGCGCGGCGCGTCGGCGCCGGACGCCTGCGGCGTCCGTCTGCACAGGCGTGCGGGCGGCGTCCGATCGAGGCAGGATCGAAACAGGCGGGGCCCCGGGGTTTGCCCGGGGCCCTCGTCGCGCCCGGGCCGCGGTGACATAGTGAGGCCCATGCGCGTTCACATTGGTACCGATCATGCGGCGTTCGACCTGAAGCAGTACCTGGTCAAGGAGCTCGGCGGCCTCGGGTACGAGGTCGTCGACCACGGGGCGTCCGAGTACGACGCCCAGGACGATTACCCGAACTACATCATCCCCTGCGCCGAGGCGGTCGTCGCCGACCCCGGCTCCCTCGGCATCGTGCTGGGCGGGTCGGGCAACGGCGAGCAGATGTCGGCGAACAAGGTGAAGGGCATCAGGGCGATCCTGGCCTGCAACAACGAGCTGGCGCGGCTGGGCCGGGAGCACAACAACGCGAACGTCATCGCCCTCGGCGGCCGCATGCAGTCGCTGGAGGAGGGCCTCGCGATGGTGATGACGTTCTTGGAGACGCCCTTCTCCGAAGACCCGCGCCACGTGCGCCGGCTCGACATGGTGACGGCCTACGAGGACGCCCACCGCGCCTGAGGCGTCGGTTGCCGGGCGGTTCGCCGGGCCGCGCGTAGACTCCGGGGAAAGCCTCCTGGGAAGGATCGCCGGTGCCCGAGGGTCACGTCATCCACCGCCAAGCCCGCGCGCTCACCGAGTCGTTCGCGGGCAAGGCGGTGCGCGTGGCCAGCCCTCAGGGGCGGTTCGCGGACGCCGCCGCGCGCCTCGACGGCACGGTGCTGACGGGCGCGGAGGCGGTGGGCAAGCATCTCTTCGTCGACTTCGCCTCAGGGGAGGTCGTCTGGGTGCACCTGGGGCTGATCGGTAAGTGGCGGTTCGGGGCGGACGTCCCGCCGCCCAGCCCCGAGACCCTGCGGCTGCGCATCGCGGCCGACGGGCGGGCCGCCGACCTGCGCGGGCCGCAGTGGTGCCGGCTGATCACGGCGGGGGAGCGGGACGCGGTGGTCGCGTCCAGCGGCCCCGACCCGATTCGCGCCGACGCCGACCCTGAGCGCGCCTGGCGGGCCGTGCACCGGTCGAAGCGTGCGATCGGCGCGCTGCTGATGGATCAGAAGATCTTCGCGGGCGTCGGCAACATCTACCGGGCGGAGGTGCTGTTCCGGCACCGCATCGACCCGTACCTGCCGGGGCGGGATCTCGACCGCGCCACCTTCGACTCGGTGTGGGCCGACCTGGTGGCGCTGATGGCCGCCGGGGTGGAGGCGGGCCGCATCGACACGGTGGAGGACGCCTATCTGCCCGAGGCGATGGGCCGGGCCCCGCGGGTCGACCGGCACGGCGGCGAGGTGTACGTGTACCGCCGCTTCGGCGACCCGTGTCACGTGTGCGGCACGCCCGTGGCCCGGGCGCTGCTGCAGGGCCGCAACCTGTACTGGTGCCCGTCGTGCCAGCCGTCCGGGGCGGCGGGGGCGCCGCGATGAGCGGCGAGGTCGGCGTCCGGGCGGTGTCGGAGGGCTACGCCCTCGACCTGGTCGCGCCCGACGGGCCGCGGTGCCGGTTGCGCTTCGGAGTGCCCGGGGAGCCCGTCGAGGGCTGGACGCCGGGGGAGGACGACCTCGTCTACGCCCGGGCCGGCGACGTCGAGACGCGCGTGCGGCTGTTTCAGGACGTCGCCGCGTGGACGGTGTCGATCACCGTCGACAACCGCAGCGAGCACCCGGTGCAGTTGCCGGAGCTGGGGCTGGGCGTCACGCTCGCCGACCGGTGCGTCGGCTGGTCGTGGACGAGCGACCTCGCCGGGTTCATCGCGGTGGCCGCGGAGGCGGAGAAGGGGCCGGTGGCGGTCGTCCGGTTGAAGCAGGGGTTTCTGCGTCCGGTGCGGGAGAGCCCGGTGTTCGCCGACGCCGCGACCTCGGGGGAGGCGTTTCACCTGGCCCCGCCGCGCGGGGCGCTGGGCCCGCACCGGCGCCACCAGGTGACCCTGCAGGTGGAGCTGCGCCCCTCGTTGTCGTCGCTGGCGGACGCCCTCCCGGGCTGGCTGCCCGACGTGATCGTGGACGCCGGGGAGCAGGTGTCGTTCGCGACGCCCGACGAGGGCGTCCTGCCGGGGGACAACGTGAACGTCACGCTCGTGGACACGACGGCGGTGGCGTCCCTGGAGAACCCGGGGCGCGGGTGCGTGAGCCTGCACGGCGTCCGGGGGGTGCAGCGGATCTGGCTGGCGGAGGCGCCGTCGATGGAGGCGCTCGTGCCGCCGTTGGCGGAGGCGGTGATGCTGCGGCGTCCGGGGGTGCGGTCGAGTGGGGCGGGCCTGCTGGTCGCCGAGGCGCTCGCGAACGGTCTGGTCGCCGACGAATGGGCGGCGCTGGACTGGCTCGAACGGGAGGCGTGGCTCGATCGGCGCGACCTCGAGGGGGTCGCGATCGCGGCGACGCTCGCGCTCGCGGGCGGGGACGCCGGCCTGCTCGACGACGCCTGGGCGGCGCTGGCCGCGCTGCCGGCGTCCCGCGGGTTCGGGCTGGTCACGCTGAAGCTCGGCCTGGCGGCGCTGCGGCTCGCCGGGGGCGCGCCCCCGCTGGCGGGGGAGTTGCTGGCGCGGCCGGGCGAGGACCCGGACGCCGCCCTCGAGCTCGCCGTCTTGGCCGGACGCCTCACCCCCGCCCACCGCGGGCCGCTGGCGGCGGTCGTGGCGTCGCTCGGGGACGTGCTGCCGGGGCAGCCGTTGGGGCTGTCGGCGCTGGAGGCGGCGCGCCGCGTCGCGCTTGTGCGGTTGTGTCCGCCCGGCTTCGTGAGCCTGCGCGCCGCGGCGACCGCCAACAAGGCGTACCGGCTGCTGCTCGCCGACTACGCGACGCGGCTGCAGCCGGATGTCACGGGCCTCGGTTGGCTTCTACTCGGCGATCTGGGGGCCTGAGGCCCCGGGCGGGTAGAGTGATCCGGCAACCGGGGACACCCCCGGACCGGGGCGTAGCGTAGTGGCTAGCGCGCCTGCTTTGGGAGCAGGAGACCGCAGGTTCGAGTCCTGTCGCCCCGAC
>NZ_JBDHZL010000122.1:0-7565 GCF_039811905.1 Nigerium sp.
GTCACCCAGGCCCGACGACTCCCCCACCGGCGACGACCCGCCCGCCCCGCCGCACCCGGGGCGTCCCCCCGCGGCGTTGATGGGGCAGGCCGGCGCTGGCGCCGGGGCGCCCGCGGTGCTGGCCCGCGCGCACCACGGGTCGGTGAGCCGCGAGCAGCGGGCGCAGACCGAAGACGATCTGAAGGCCGGACGCCTCCCGGCGGTCGTCGCGACCTCGTCCCTCGAACTGGGCATCGACATGGGCGCGGTCGACCTGGTCGTGCAGGTGGAGGCGCCGCCGTCGGTGTCGTCGGGCCTGCAACGCGTCGGCCGCGCGGGGCACCAGGTGGGGGCCGTCAGCCATGGGGTGTTCTTCCCGAAGTACCGGGGCGACCTCGTGGCGTCCGCGGTGATCGTCGAGCGCATGCGCGCCGGCGCGATCGAGAGCCTGGCCGTGCCGGCGAACCCGCTCGACGTCCTCGCGCAGCAGATCGTCGCGATGGTCGCGCTCGACGACTGGTCCGTCGACGACCTGTTCGCCCTGGTCAGGCGGGGTGCGCCGTTCGCGACGTTGACCCGCGGCGTCCTGGAGTCGGTGCTCGACATGCTCGCCGGCCGCTACCCGAGCGAGGAGTTCGCCGAGCTGCGCCCGCGCCTGACGTGGGACCGGGCGTCCGGCATGCTCGTCGGCCGGCGCGGCGCCCAGCGCATCGCGGTGACATCCGGCGGCACGATCCCCGACCGGGGCCTGTTCGGGGTGTTCATCGCCGGCGACGGGCCCGGGCGGCGCGTCGGCGAACTCGACGAGGAGATGGTCTACGAGTCGCGGGTCGGCGACGTCATCACGCTGGGCACGTCGACGTGGCAGATCGAGGAGATCACGCACGACCAGGTGCTCGTCACGCCGGCACCCGGGCGTCCGGGGCGGCTGCCGTTCTGGCGCGGCGACACGCTGGGGCGTCCGGCGGAGCTCGGCGAGGCGGTCGGCGGGTTCGTCCGCGAGGTGAGCGCCCTCCCGCCCGAGCCCGCGGCCGAGCGGCTCGCCGGCGCCGGGCTCGACCCGTGGGCGTCCGACAACCTGCTCGCCTACCTGGCCGAGCAGCGCGAGGCCACCGGACGCCTGCCGACCGACCGCACCATCGTCGTCGAGCGGTTCACCGACGAGCTCGGCGACTGGCGCGTCGTCATCCACAGCCCGTACGGCGGGCAGGTGCACGCGCCTTGGGCGCTCGCGATCGCGGCGCGCCTCCGCGAACGGTACGGCGTCGACGTGCAGGCCATGCACGCCGACGACGGCATCGTGCTGCGGCTGCCCGACCTGGGCGATCCGTTCGAACTGGACGCCGACCCGGCCGGCCAGGACGGCTCACCCGGCCAGCCGGGCTCCCCTGGTACCCATCACTCCTCTGGTCTCCACCACTCCCCCGCCTCCCCCGCCCGGGACGCCGGCCCGTACGCCGACCTCATGGAGCTGCTGTTCCCCGACCCCGACGAGGTGACCGCCCTGGTCACCGAGCAGATCGGCGGATCGGCGCTGTTCGCGTCCCGATTCCGCGAGTGCGCGGGCCGGGCGCTCCTGCTGCCGCGGCGGCGTCCCGACAAGCGGCAGCCGCTCTGGCAGCAGCGGCAACGCTCGGCCGCGCTGCTCGAGGTCGCGTCGCGGTACCCGTCGTTCCCGATCGTGCTCGAGGCCGTCCGCGAGTGCCTCTCCGACGTGTTCGACCTGCCGGGCCTGGCCGAGCTGATGCGCCGCATCCGGTCGCGCGAGATCGCGACCGTCGAGGTCACGACGCCGTCGCCCAGCCCCTTCGCGTCGTCGATGCTGTTCGGCTACGTCGCCCAGTTCCTCTACGAGGGCGACTCCCCGCTCGCCGAGCGCCGCGCGGCAGCGCTCTCGCTCGACCCCGACTTGCTGGCCGAGCTGCTCGGCACATCCGAGGGGCTGAGCCTGCGCGAGCTTCTGGACGCCGACGCGCTCGCCCGCACCCACGCCGAGCTGCAGCACCTCGCCGACGGCCGGCGCGCCCGCGACCCCGACGAGGTCACCGACCTGCTCCGCGCCCTCGGCCCCCTCACCCCGGCCGAGATCGAGGCTCGCAGCGACGGCTTCCAGCCCGCGTGGCTGGCCGAACTGGAGGCGTCCAGGCGCGTGTTCCCGATCGGCGGCGCCCACGGCGGGCGGCTCGCCGCGATCGAAGACGCCGGACGCCTGCGCGACGCCCTCGGCGTCGCGCTGCCCGTCGGCGTCCCGGACGCCTTCGCCGCCCCCGTCGCCGACCCCCTCGGCGACCTGCTCGTGCGGTACGCCCGCACGCACACGCCGTTCACCGTCGACGAGGTGGCCGCCCACTACGGCCTCGGCCGGGCCGTCGCGGCGTCCGGCTACGCGCGGCTCGCGAGCGAGGGCCGGGTGGTCGAGGGCGAGTTCCGGCCCGACGCCACCGGCCGCGAGCTCTGCGACCCGGGCGTCCTGCGGACGATCCGGCGGCGTTCGGTGGCGGCCCTGCGCGCCGAGGTCGAGCCGGTGCCCGCGGCCGACTTCGCGCGCTTCCTGCCGGCGTGGCAGGGCCTCGGGCCCGAGGCGGGCCGCGGCACCGAGGGCGTCCTGCGGGCCGTCGAGCAGCTCGCCGGGGCGGTCCTGCCCGCGTCGGCGGTGGAGTCGCTCGTGCTCCCCGCCCGCGTCCGCGACTACGCGCCCGCGATGCTCGACGAGCTCTGCGCCTCCGGCGAGGTGGTCTGGCGGGGGCACGGGTCGCTGGCGAAGGCCGACGGCTGGGTGTCCCTCGCCCCGGCCGATCTGGCGGGGCTCGCCGGGCCTACCGGCGAGCCCGAGGGGGACGCCCAGGTCGCCCTGCTCGACGCCCTCGCCGACGGCGGCGCATACTTCTTCGGCGCGCTCGCGGTGCGGGTGGGCGACGCGACGGGGGCCGCCACGTCCGAGGCGTTGTGGGAGCTCGTGTGGAAGGGCCTCGTCACCAACGACACCCTCGCGCCGCTGCGGGCCCGGCTCGGGGCCGGCGGCACGACGCACCGGGCGCGGGCGGCGTCGCCGCGGGGCCGGTATGGGCGCGTCCGGGTGGCGCGGCCGCGCCACGCGACCGCCGCCGACGTGGGGGGCCGCTGGTCGCTCGCCCCCGACGCCGGGCAGGCGCCCACCGAGCGCGCGCTGAGCGAGGCAGAGACGCTGCTCGACCGCTACGGCGTCCTGACCAGGGGCAGCGTGGCCGCCGAGCAGGTCGAGGGCGGGTTCGCGGGCGTCTATCGGGTGCTCTCCGCGGCCGAAGACGCGGGCCGCGTCCGCCGCGGCTACTTCGTCGAGGGGCTGGGCGCGGCCCAGTTCGCGACGGTCGGCGCGGTCGACCGGCTGCGCGCGGCGGGGCGTCCGGGGCGGGAGCGCGCAGCCGGTCCGCTCGTGCTCGCCGCGTCAGACCCGGCGAACCCGTTCGGCGCCGCCCTCCCCTGGCCCGACGCCGACGCGCTCGCGCACCGCCCCGCCCGCAAGGCGGGCGCGCTCGTGGTGCTCGCCGACGGCGCACCGGTCGTCTACCTCGAGCGCGGCGGCCACACGGCGCTCACCTGGACGCCTGACCCGGCACTTCTCGGCCCGGCGGCGACCGCGCTGGCGGGGCTGGTGCATTCCGGACGCCTCGCGGCCCTCACCGTCGACAAGATCGACGGTGCCGACGTGCTTGGCGGCGACCACCCTCTCGCCGCGGCGCTCGCCGAGGCGGGCTTCCGGCTCACGCCGAAGGGGCTGCGGCTCCGCCGCTGAGCGCCGCTCACCGCCCTTGCCCACCGATTGTCGCCGCTCGCCACCCCTGACCGCCGCTCACTCGACGCCGGCGGACCACCCCGGCCACCCAACGCGAAAGCCCCCGCCGGCCCAAGGAGGCCGACGGGGGCGTCCGTCGTCGAGCGCTCACACCTCGGGGATCTTGAGCCCCTTGAAGCTGTACACCGGCGTGCCGGGGAAGAGGATCGGCACGCGTCGCACCCACGCGCGGTAGGTCGGGTCGTTGCCGTAGCGGCGGCCCTGCTGGGTCTCCAGGCGCTTCGTCGCGCCGAGCATGATGAGCGCCAGCACGCAGAACCCACCGATCGCGACGATGGCCCGCAGCCATCCGGTCACGAACGGCATGCCCGCGATCAGGTTGCCCAGCCAGAACACGACCTCGCCCAGGTAGTTCGGGCTGCGCACCCAGCCGTACAACCCGGTGGTCACGACGGTGTTGGGCGCGGCCTTCTTCGCGTCCGACTTCTGCCGGTCGGCCCACGTCTCGAGCGCCAGGCCGGCGAGCATGATCAGCAGGCCGACCCACTGGTCCGACGTGCCGATCGGGCCCAGGTCGCGGCCGTCGGACGGCCCGAAGAGGGCCGGCGACACCATGGCCGGGTAGAGCAGCGAGATCACGATCCAGATCACCGGACGCATCACGACCGGGATTTCTCCATAACCGGACGCCTGCCGATGCGCGGCGTACGAGCGCGACCGCTCCCGCCGCAGCACATACAGCCCGAGCCGGAGCCCCCACGCGATCAGCAGAATGAGCTGGATCACGAGCGGCGCCCGCAACTGCTGCGCGTTGGCCACCATGACGATCACCGCCATGGCGACCACCGAGAACGGGTAGATCAGGTTGAAGAAGGCCACCGGACGCCAGAACCCGTACAGGCCCATCAACGCCGTGACCAGCACCAACAACCACAGAAGACCCGGCAGTCCGTTCATGCGTGCTCCTCCCAGCCACGCTCATCGTAGCGGCGCGGACGGACGCCGGACAGAGCCGCGGAAAGCTCGCGCGACGGCGTCCGGACGCCGCCGGCGTCGACATCGGGGCGCCGAGCGACCGGCCCGACGGCCGGCCCCACCGCCCCGCACGCGCGGCGGGGGCCTCCTCCGAAAGTACTGATTGTCGCCCCGACGGGTGACATATGCGCATGTGTTTGATACACCGACCCTGACACTGTCGTCACTCCGGAGGACCCCCATGAGAAGATTCCGCGTCCCATCAGTCCTATTGATCGTGATGTCCATGCTCGTGTTCGTGGCGCCGAACAGCTTCGGCCGCTCGCCGGCGTCCGTCGGCGGCTCGGCGCTGCCGGCCCCCACGTACACCGAGAAATACCGCCCCGCCTACCACTTCACGCCGGCGAAGAACTGGATGAACGACCCCAACGGTCTCGTCTACCACAACGGCGAATACCACCTCTTCTACCAGTACAACCCCGAGGACTACGTCTGGGGACACATGTCCTGGGGCCACGCGGTCAGCCGCGACCTGAAGACCTGGACCGTGCTGCCCGTCGCGATCCCCGAGGACGAGCACTGGATGTACTTCTCCGGCAGCGCCGTGATCGACAAGGACAACACGTCCGGCTTCGGCAAGCCGGGCAACCCGGCGATGGTCGCGATCTTCACGATGGCCGCGCGCGAAGGCGGCAAGCAGGCCCAGGGCATCGCCTACAGCCTCGACAACGGCCGCACGTTCACCAAGTACTCGGCGAACCCGGTGCTCGACATCAACTCGACCGAGTTCCGCGACCCGAAGGTGCAGTGGTACGAGCCGACGAAGAGCTGGCTCATGACGGTGTCGAACTCCACCGACCACACCGTGTCCTTCTACACGTCGAAGAACCTCAAGTCCTGGAAGCTGCTGAGCAAGTTCGGCCCGACCGGAGCCATCGGCGGCGTCTGGGAGTGCCCCGACCTGTTCCAGTTGCCGGTCGACGGCAACGCAGCCAAGAAGAAGTGGGTGCTGGTCGTCAACATCAACCCCGGCGGCGTCGCCGGCGGGTCCGCCGCGCAGTACTTCCTGGGCGACTTCGACGGCACGACGTTCACCGCGGACTCCCCGACGAGCGCGGCGGTCACCGGGGCCGACTGGGTCGATCACGGGGCCGACTACTACGCGGCCGTCTCCTGGGACAACACGCCCACGAACGACCGCGTCATGATCGGCTGGATGAACAACTGGACGTACGCCCAGAAGACCCCCACCTCCCCGTGGCGCTCGGCCATGAGCGTTCCCCGGACGATGGGCCTGAAGACCATCAACGGCGAGGTGCGCCTCGTCCAGACGCCGATCGTGGACGCCTCCGGTAAGAAAAGCGTCCGCAGCGGCGGCCGCGTCTCGGGCGTCCACTCGCTCGGCCGGACGCCGACCGGCGCGTACCAACTCGACGTCTCCTTCGACAAGACGCGGGCGCGCAACTACGGCGTCCAGGTGCGCACCGGACGCGGCCAGACCACGGTCGTCGGCTACGACGCGCGGTCGCAGCAGGTCTACCTCGACCGGACGCGCTCGGGTGAGTCCGCCTTCGCGGCGAACGAGGTGACCGGCGGGAACGACTTCCGCGGCGTCCATCGGGCGGCCTACCGGCCGGCCGACGGCAAGGTGAAGCTGGGGATCCTGGTCGACGAGGCCAGCGTCGAGGTGTTCGCCGGCGACGGCGAGGCCGTGCTGACCGACCAGATCTTCCCCGAGCCGGGCAGCCTGGGCCTGTCGGTGTTCTCTCACGGGGGCGCGACCCGCGTGATCAGCCCGACCGTCACGACCATCCCGAACTACCGAAGCTGAGCCGCCACCACCCCCCACCCGCGGATCCCTGCTGCACCATGGTGGTGATTCCTCGCCGGACCGTCCGGCGGGGTCACCACCGCAGCGGGGATCCGCTCGCTCGTGAAAGGGGGCCGCGTCCACATGCCCGAGGGCGACACCGTCTGGCGCACGGCCCACCGGCTCGACGAGGTGTTCGCCGGCACCGAGCTGACGCTCGCCGACCTGCGCTGGCCGGGCCTGTCGACCCTCCAGCTGGCCGGACGCCGCACCGTCGAGGTCGTCTCCCGCGGCAAGCACATCCTGCATCGCCTGGGCGGCGACGGGGGCGTCCCGCTGACCATACATTCCCATCTACGCATGGATGGCCAGTGGCGGGTGCAGCCCGCGGCGTCCCGGGTCCCGGCGGCCCACGAGATCCGCGCGGTGCTCGGCACCGCGCGCTACACCGCGATCGGACGCCTCCTCGGCATGCTCGACGTCGTCCGGACGTCCGACGAGCCGACGCTCGTCGGACACCTCGGCCCCGACCTCCTCGGCCCCGACTGGGACGCCGCCCGCGCCGTCGCGAACCTGCGGTCTGCGGGCGCGGCGTCCCGGGATCTCGCGATCGGCCCGGCACTGCTCGACCAGCGCAACCTCGCCGGCATCGGCACGATGTGGGCTGCCGAATCGCTGTTCCTCGAGCGGATCAACCCGCTCACCCCGGTCGCGGACCTCACCGACGACCGCCTGCGCGCGCTCGTCGTCCGCGCGCAGCGGCTCGTGGACGCCAACCGGCACTTCCCGATCCCGTCGGGGACGGGCGTCCGCAGGCACGGCCACGAGCACTACGCCCACGGCCGGCGGCGCAAGCCGTGCCGGCGCTGCGGGACGCCGATCGTGCTCGAGTGGGCCGGGCCGCCCGCCCAGGAGCGCACCTTCTACTTCTGCCCGCGCTGCCAGCCGCGCTGAGCCACGGGCGAAGAGGGCGCCCCGCAGGGGTGTCTGATGTCATCCATACGGATCCTGAACGACCATCACAGGCTT
>NZ_JBDHZL010000123.1:0-7384 GCF_039811905.1 Nigerium sp.
TGCAGGAACCGACTGCCGATTCTTCCCCATTGGTCATGTCGACCCCTCCCTCTGCAGAAGATTTAGGAGTCGTGCGTGGTGTTTCAACGCAAGCCGCTCGCGTCCGCCGCGGCCGCTTCGATCGTCTTGGCGTTCGGCGCGGTCATCCCCCCTCAGGTGGCCCACGCCGACCCCTCCGCGGTCGCGAGCGCTCGTGCGAAGGCGCAGGACGCCTCGGCGGCCGTGGCCGCCGCGCGCGCCGAGTTGCAGCGGCTCGACACCGAAGAGAGCGCGATCGCGGAGGAGTGGCTGCAGGCCAAGCTCCGCGTCCAGCAGAGCCAGCAGAAGGTCAACGGGTTGAAGGCCGATGTGGCCGCGCAGACCAAGAAGGTGGACGCGATCGCCGCGCAGGTGCGCGAACTCGCGCGGGCCGACTTTCAGAACCAGGGCCTCGACCAGGCGACGAAGATCTTCGTGAGCGGCGACCCCGATTCGTTCCTGAAGGCGATCTCGACGGCGTCCCAGGTGGACGACAACATCAACGCGGTCATCCAGCGCTATCAGGCGGAGCAGGCAAACCTGACGGATCTGAAACGGGCGGCCGACGCCGAGCTGGCGTCCAAGGCGCGCGAAGAGGCCAGGCTCGCTCAGCTCGACAAGCAGGCGAAGCAGAAGGTGGCCGAGCAGCAGGCCGTCCTCAATCAGCTCACCGCGCAGGAGCGCGCGGCGCTGGCCGAGCAGGAGCGGCGCGAGACCGAGGAGTTCGCGCGGCAGGCTGCGCTGGCCGGCGAGCGCACGCGCGTCAGCGACGGGCGGGCGACGCCGGCGTCCGGGCCGGCCGCGCGCGCGGGGCGGGCGTCCACGGATACGGTGCCGCGGCTCGGCGCGATGGTGACGCAGGATGCGTCGGGCAGCGCCCGCGGGGTCGCGGCCGCCACGTACGCCAAGCAGCAGGTGGGCGACGCGTACGTGTGGGCCGCGGAGGGTCCTGACGAGTTCGACTGCTCCGGGCTCACGCTCATGGCCTACCGGGCCGCCGGCATCGCGCTGCCGCACTCGTCGCGCGTGCAGTCGGGCATGGGTGAGCCGGTGGCGGCGAACGACCTGCGTCCGGGGGACCTGCTGTTCTGGTACAACCCCGTCCATCACGTGGGCATCTATGTGGGCGACGGCATGTTCGTCCACGCGCGCAACCCGCGGGTGGGCGTGGTGATTCAGCCGTTGTCGTCCTACGACGCGCCGTTCTCCGGTGCGCGCCGGGTGGTGGGCTGACCCCCGGGCGAGCGTTTCTACCTGACGTTCTCCACACTCTGGTGTGGAGAACGTCACACGCCGACCGGGCCAGCGGAGCCCGGTGCGCGTGCCCCTTCCTTGCGGCGGTTCGGCAGTCCCGTGGCTCTCGGCCGTTCGTCGGCCCCTGCCCAGGCGTCCCCGGCAGGACGCCGCGACCTTCGCCCTGCCGCTCACTCGATTCGCCGCCACTCGATGAGGAGCCTTTGCCGGAACCCACCTCCGCACCGGGGAAGAGGGCGTGATCGAGCGGCGGCGAGTCGACGGCCGCCGTCCCTGAGGACGCCGGGGGACTCGCGGTCGGGGGGACTCGCGGGAGAGAGGGACGCCGTCCGGGACGGCGTCCCGGGCGCCCTCCCGGACGCCGTCTTCAGCCCCGACCTGTGTGACGTTCCCCACACCAGAGTGTGGAGAACGTCAGGTAGAAACGCCCACGCGGGGCGAGCGCGGCACGCCCCCTGATGGTTCTCAGGGGGAATCAGGGGGATCTCTCATGGTTCCTCCCCAGAGTCCAGGATTTCTCTTAGGTCGCGTTTCAGGGACCGACACGCCTTCCCACTGAGGCATATGCGTCTGAGTAGGCCCGTCGCCGCTGGTCGGCGCCCAGATCTTCTCCGATTCAGTTAGCGCTTCTTGAGAGTTTGACTTACTCTTTCTCAGGGAACGCCTCGGGACGCTACAACGGCAGCACCGCTCCTTCCCCGGAACGACTCAGGGCTTTCCCTCTCCACACTGCATACGGCTTACCGAAGGAGCGTGACCCCATGTCCCGCAATCGCAAGTTCCTGGTGTCTGCTGCCGTCGTCTCCCTGACGTCGGCGCTCGCGCTGACCGCGTCGCCCCTGGAGGCCATGGCGGCGCCGGCGAAGGCACCCACCATCGATCAGGTGAAGGCGGACATCGCTCGCGTCGAGGGCGAGTCCAAGTCCATCGAAGAGGACTACGCGGGCAAGGCCGCCGCCCTGCGCTCCACCTACGCCCAGCTCAACAGCACGAAGAGCGCCGTCTCCGCGCAGCAGGCCAAGGTCAAGCAGCTCGACGCCCAGGCGCGCGCGGCCATCAACGGCGTCGTCGCGACGTACTCGACGAGCGGGGCGAACGCCGCGGTCGTCCGCGAGTACACGGCCCGCCTCGAGCGCCTCGGGCAGCTGAACCGCACCGCGGCCGCGCAGGCCAAGGCTGCGGCCGCCGGCGAGGCGACGCTGGCCGGCCTCGCCGCGAAGGGCGACGCCAAGGCCGCGGAGGGCGACCAGTTGCTCGCCTCCCTCACTCCCGAGAATCAGAAGGTGCTCGAGGGCGAGCAGGCGACCGAGCGCGCCCAGAGCGCCGCGACGGCCGCCGACCAGCTCGACGCCCTCAAGGATGCCGAGAAGACCGCCCAGCAGCCCGTGCAGGCGGACGCCATCGGCGGCTCCACCGAGGCCACCGGCGCCCAGTCGCTCAGCATCGCGAGCTCGATCTCGCACCCCGGCATTCGCCGCGTCGTCAGCTACGCGATCTCCAAGGTGGGCCGCAGCCAGTACGTGTGGGGCGCCGCGGGCCCGTCGAACTTCGACTGCTCCGGACTGATGCTCGCCTCGTACCGCCAGATCGGCGTCTCGCTGCCGCACAGCTCGCGCGCGCAGGCGACGCGCGGCCGGTGGGTCTCCCGCTACGGCCTGAAGGCCGGCGACCTGATCTTCTACTACAGCCCGATCAGCCACGTCGCGATGTACGCCGGCAGCGGCTACATCGTCCACGCGCGCAACACCCGCGTCGACATCGTGCTGCAGAAGTTCAACGCGTACCCGGCCAAGTTCAACACGGCCCGCCGCATCGTCGGCTGACCCATCCAGGACCCTCCGTCGCGTCGCAGCCCTCAGGGTTGCGACGCGGCGGCGCTTAACGCGCCGCTCGCGAGACCCGGGGACGCCGGGCGCGCGCATCCGACGCCGGGCGTCCGTCGCACGGGGACGCCGGGGCGGGCGACACCGAGGGACGCCGCCGGGCGTCCGTGCCTCAGGGTCGCGGGGCGGCGTCCGGGCGATGGCTCGCGATGAACGCGAGCGAGCGGTCGGCGATGAGGTCGGCGTCGTGGTCGAGCGTGGCGACGTGGTAGCTGCGCGCGAGGGTGACCTCGGCGATGTCCAGGGAGGAGACCTGCCGCCGGATCAACTCGGCCGACGACGCCGGCACGACGTGGTCGACGCTCGACGTCATCAGCATGATCGGGCACGTCACCAGGTCCAGGTACGGACGGATGTCGGCCCACAGCCGGGTGAGCTCGTGCGCGGCGGCCACCGGCGTCCGGTCGTAGGCGCCCTCCAGGACGCCGGGCTTCGCGATGTCGTTCGCGATGGACGCCTGCGACGCGATCACGTGCTTCATCGCACCGGCGAGCGGCAACAGCCGGTTGCTCGCGGACATCGCCGGGTTCACCAGGATCAGCGCGGCGACGGCGTCCGGCTGGCGCTCGGCGAGCCGCAGGGCGAGCGCGCCGCCCATCGATAGGGCGGCGACGAACACCGGCTCCCCGGACGCCCGCCTCAGCGCCAGCAGCTCGCGCTCCGCGACGGCGTACCAGTCCTGCCAGGAGGTGCGGGCGAGCTCGCGCCACGTCGTGCCGTGCCCGGGCAGCCGGGGGAGGCTCACGCGGTACCCCTCGGACGCCGTCCGCTCCGCCCAGGGGCGCAGCGAGCGCGGGCTTCCGGTGAAACCGTGCAGGAACAGGACGCCGCCGGTGCCGTCGGTGTGCAGCGGCCGCGCTGATTCGGAGACGGGCATGGCGACCATGCTAGACATGCGGGCGCCGCGGGTGCGGGTCCCCGGCGTCACACACTAGGGTGACCGCTGCAGGAGGTGCGCCCGTGTGGTACCAGTTCTTCAAGTTCGCGCTGATCCGTCCGCTCGTGACGCTCGGCTATCGCTCCCGCGTGGAGGGGCTCGACAACGTGCCGCGGCACGGCGGGGCGATCCTCGCGTCCAACCACATCTCGGCGGCCGACACGCTCGTGATGCCGGCGCTGATGCGCCGGCGGGTCACCTTCCCCGCGAAGGCGGAGCTGTTCAAGGGCGACCGCGGGTTCGTGTCGAAGGTGATCGCCTGGTTCCTCAAGGCGATCGGCCAGGTGCCGCTCGACCGCTCGGGTGGGCGGGCGTCCAATGAGGGGCTGGGGCCGGTGCTGAACGCGCTGGAGGAGGGGCACCTCGTCGGCATCTACCCCGAGGGGACGCGCTCGCCCGACGGCCGGCTCTACAAGGGCAAGACCGGCGTGGCGCGCATGGCGCTGGCGGCGGGCGTCCCGGTGATCCCGGTCGCGATGGTCGACTCCGAGCTCGACCGCAAGGTGCTGGGCATCCCGTGGGCCGACCACCCGGTCGTCCGGGTGGGGGAGCCCCTGGACTTCTCTCGCTACAACGGGCGCGAAGACGAGCGGGCGGTGACCCGGTGGGTCACCGACGAGATCATGACCGCGATCCAGCAGTTGGGCGGGCAGACCTACGTGGACGCCTACGGCACGTCGGTCAAGTACGGCAGCATGACCGCCGAGGAGGCGGCGCGCCGGGTCAAGGAGCGTCCGGGCGACGGGAAGCCGGCGCCCGCGTAGAACCCGGAGCGGGGCCCGCCGCGCTCAGGTACCCTGACCGGGTGTCTGACCAGATCCCGACCCTGAACCAGCTGCACGCGGTGGGGGCCGCCCAGCAGCCCACCTACCCCGACCACGCGGCCGTCGACGAGGTCGTCGCCGAGTTGCGCCGGCGTCCTCCGCTCGTCTTCGCGGGCGAGTGCGACGACCTGCGGGCGCGCCTCGCGGACGCCGCGGCCGGCCGCGCGTTCTTGCTGCAGGCCGGTGACTGCGCGGAGACGTTCGGCAACGTGACCGCCGCGGCGATCCGCGACACGCTGCGGGTGCAGCTGTCGATGGCGATCGTGCTGCAGTACGCGGCGCAGGTGCCGGTCGTGAAGGTCGGGCGCATCGCCGGGCAGTACGCGAAGCCGCGCAGCAAGGACACGGAGACGCGCGGGGAGGAGACGCTCCCGTCGTACCGCGGCGACGCGGTCAACCGGTTGGAGTTCACGGCCGACGCCCGCGTGCCCGACCCGCGGCGTCTGGTGGACGTCTACAACATGTCCGCGGCGACGCTGAACCTGGTGCGCGCGTTCGTGCAGGGCGGGTTCGCCGACCTGCGCACGATCCACTCGTGGAACTCGGCCTTCGTACGGAACTCGAACGTCGAGGGCCGCTACGAGGCGCTCGCCGGCGAGATCGAGCGCGCGCTCGCGTTCATGATCGCCTGCGGCGTCGACGACGAGGAACTGCGCACCATCGCCTACTACGCGTCTCACGAGGCGCTGCTCATGGAGTACGAGCACGCGCTCACCCGCATCGACTCGCGCACCGGCACGCCGTACGGCACGTCGGGGCACATGCTGTGGATCGGCGAGCGCACGCGTCAGCTCGACGGCGCGCACGTCGAGTTGCTGCGGCACCTGCGCAACCCGATCGGTGTGAAGGTCGGCCCGACGGCCGACCCGGCCGAGGTGGTCGCGCTGGCGGAGGCGCTCGATCCGCAGCGCGAGCCCGGACGCCTCACGCTCATCAGCCGCATGGGCGCCGACCAGGTGCGCGACCGGCTGCCGGCGATCATCGAGGCGGTCGAGGCGTCCGAACGGAAGGTCGTGTGGGTGTGCGACCCGATGCACGGCAACACGTTCTCGACGTCCAACGGCTACAAGACCCGCAGCTTCGACCGGGTGGTCGCCGAGGTGACCGGGTTCTTCGACGTCCACGAGCAGTTGGGCACGTGGCCGGGCGGCGTCCACATCGAGCTGACCGGCAGCGATGTGACCGAGTGCGTCGGAGGCGTCCAGGAGCTGGCGGAGGCCGACCTGGTGAACCGGTACGAGACGGCCTGCGATCCGCGGCTGAACCGCAACCAGAGCCTCGAGCTCGCCTTCTACGTGGCCGAGCGGCTGAACGACGACCTCATCAAGCGCGGGTCGAACCCGGTGCAGGAATTCGAGCCGCGCGAGCTGTGACGACCCCGATGATCGATCTGCGCAGCGACACGGTCACCCAGCCCACGGACGCGATGCGGCGGGCGATGGCGGAGGCGCCCGTCGGCGACGACGTCTACGGCGAGGACCCGTCGATCGCCGATCTCGAGGCGCGCGTCGCCGCCCTGCTCGGGCACGAGGCGGGACTGTTCTGCGTGACGGGGTCGCTCTCGAACCAGCTCGGGGTGTGGGCGCAGGTGCGTCCGGGACAGGAGGTGCTCTGCGACGCCGGCGCGCACATCGCGCGGGCCGAGATGGGCGCGCACGGGGCGCTGTCGGGCGTGACGATGCGCACGTGGGTGACGCCGCACGGCGTCGCGGAGGCCGCACAGATCGAGCGACTCCTCAGCCCGGACGCCGGCCCCTACCTGGTGTCGACGGCGTGCGTCGCGTTGGAGAACACCCACAACTTCGGCGGCGGGACGATCCAGCCGCTCGCGCACCTGCGGGAGGTGGCCGCGCTGTGCCGCGACGCCGGCGTCGGCCTGCACCTGGACGGGGCGCGGCTGTGGAACGCCCACGTGGCGTCCGGGGTGGCTCTCTCGGAGTACGGTCGGCTCTTCGACACCGTCAGCGTGTGCTTCAGCAAGGGGCTGGGCGCGCCGGTGGGGTCGATGCTGCTGGCGTCCGAGGAGACGATCGCGCGGGCACGCGTCCAGCGGAAACGGCTCGGCGCGGGCTGGCGGCAGGCGGGCGTCCTGGCGGCGGCGGCGTCCTATGCGGTGGAGCATCACGTCGGCCGGCTGGCCGACGACCACGCCGCGGCCAGGGCATTCGCGGACGCCGTCGCCGCGGCCGCGCCCGGGGCGGTGGGGCGTCCGGAGACGAACATCGTCGTGGTCGGGACGGGCGTCCGGACGGCGGCGCAGGTCGTCGCCGAGGCGTCCGCGCGTGGGGTGGCGATCTCGGCGGTCGGCGGGCGGGTCGTCCGGGCGGTGACGCACCTCGGCGTCTCGCTCGCGGACGCCGCGCGCGCCGGCGCGATCGTCGGGGAGATTCTGGCGGGCGTGGGCGTTTCTACCTGACGTTCTCCACCGCAGAGTGTGCGGGCGTGTGCGTTTCTACCTGACGTTCTCC
>NZ_JBDHZL010000124.1:0-7379 GCF_039811905.1 Nigerium sp.
CCAGCCGCGCCACCTCGCCCGGGTCGCCCGCGCGCCAGGCGTCCCGGGCCCGGCCGGCCGCGAGGTGGGCCGGCCCCGCGCCCGGGACAAGGCTCTCCAGCCGCCGCGCCCAGGCGACGTCGTCGCGGCGGCGTCCGCTCTCGCGGTCGGGCGAGGCATGGACGACGACGCCGACGTTCGCCGACTGGACGAGGCGAGCCCCGCGCTCGCGCTCCGCGGTGAGGAGCCACCAGGTGTCCTCGCTCTGGCGCAGGCCGGTGTCCATCGGCAGGTCGGCGAGGCTCCGCCGGAACACGAGGGTCGGCGTCATGACGCGGCGGCAGCGGCTCAGCCACACGTCGCGCCCGAAGAAGTACTCGGCGAGGGTGCGGTCGCCGACCAGCTCGACCGGTTCGAGGCGGCTGCGCTGCGGCCCGTACACCACGAGCCCGCGACAACTGTAGAGGTCGGCGTCGGGCGCGGCCGTCAGCTCGGCGACCGCACGGGCCAGGTGCCCGGGCAGCCACACGTCGTCGTCGTCGAGGAACGCGACGAGGTCGCCCCCAGCGGCCCGCATGCCCAGGTTGCGCGCGTGGGCCGCCCCGGTGCGGCCCTCCGTCTCCATCACGCGGACGCCGTCGGCCACGAGGCCCGCCGCGAGCGGCGCTCCGCTGTCGTTCACCACGATGACCTCGGTCGGGGTGTCCTGCCGCCGCGCGCTCGCGATCGCGTCGCGCAGGCTGGCGCGCCCCAGGGTCGGGATCACGACGGAGACCAGCGGTTCACTCATCGCCCCGCCCCTCCACCGCGGCGGCCCACACGGCGGCCACGCGGCTCGCCATCCGCGCCGAGGTGAACCCGGCATTCCACGTCGCGAAAGCACCGTCCGACAGCCGGGCGCGGAGGGCGTCCTCGGTGAGGAGCTCGCCGAGCGCCTGCGTGAGCGCCCCGACGTCCCCGGACGCGATGAGGCGCCCGTTCGTGTCGTCGACGACCTCCGCGATCGAGCCCACGTCGGTGCAGACCGCCGGCAAACCCGCCGACATGGCCTCCAGCAGGGCCATCGGGAGGCCCTCGGCCCGGCTGGGCAGGCAGAAGACGCTCGCCCGGCTGATCAGGGCGTCCTTGTTGTCGCCGGTCACGGGTCCCACGAGTTCGAGGGACGCCCTGGCCGGGGCCGGCATGGCCTCGATCGAGGCCAGGGCCTCGGCGTCCGGAGTCGGGCCGAGACACAGGCAGCGCCAGCCGGACGCCTCGCCGCGTCCCACCAGCGTCGTCCAGGCCTGCGCGAGCAGGTCCGCGCCCTTGCGCCGACTGAGCTCGCCGACGAACACGACGGCGCGGTCTCCCGCCTTGTCGGCGTCCGCGACGCGCGGCAGGGGGCGCACCCCGTTGTTGACGATCGACATGCGCTCGGGCGCGATCCCGAGATCCCGAACCAGCACGTCGCGCCACGCATCGCCGAGGACCACGATGCCGGCCGCGCCGGTGAAGAACCCGCGGACGGCCGCCCGCGTCCGGTCGTTCAGCCCGGCCAAGAAATCGACGTAGCCGGCGCCGTGCAGGTGCACGACGTAGGGGACCGACCGCCGCGCGGCGACGCCCGCCAGCATCGCCTTGCGCAGCGTGCTGCCGCGGCTGGCCACGTGGAGGTGGAGCAGGTCGTACCGCCGCGTGGCGACGGCCGCGAGCGCCGCCGGAAACCTCAGATACCCGCGGGGGCCGATGCCTCCCCCGCTGTCGAGCAGGGAGAGTTCGACGGCGTCGTCGGCGCGAAACTCGGACGCCAGCGTCGCGGCCACCGTGGACATCCCCCCGACCACCGCCGGCGCGGGGCCCACCATGAGGACCCGCAGGGGCGACAGGTGGCCGACGTCACCCTCACGCCGGCGAGATCCGCCACCAGTCACCGATTCTCCGATCCCACGAAGACGGCTGGTAACGCGTCACACCGCCGCCTGGGTACGGCGAATACTCGCCAAACCATACTTGCCCCCCGACGCTGTATAGGTCCACGCGCATAAAATCCCAGTTGGCCGCTAGCTCAGCTGCCAGGGCGACCATAGCCGACCATGAGGTCGGCAACTCCTCGGCGTCGGCCCGGGGCGCAGGCGTCCGGGCGCTCCGCAACGGCAGGACGCCTCCCTCCGGGTCGTAGAACACGACGCTGGCGTCCGCGCTGAATCGTCCTCGGTTCACCTGCACGAGACGCGGCACCCCGTCGAAGACGAAGAACTTGTAATCGTCGGGCGACCGGCCGTCCTCGGACGGGATCAGCTCCTCCATCAAGAGCAGCGGGCGGGCGACCTGGTACCCCCATTCCCCCAACTGGCGGCCGGGTTTGCTGACCAGCCAGTCGCGGCACCGCTCGAGCTCCGAGGCGTCCGCCTCATCGCTGTGCAGCACCTCGCCGCTGCTGTGATTCGGCTTCATGATCCACGGCTCGCCGGCGTCGACGGGCGCCCGGTCCGGGTCGGTGCCGGCCCAGATCGTCCGCGGAATCCGAAGCCGGCCCTCGTCGGGGACGAGCCGCCGGGCTGTCTCCTTCATGCGGAGCTTGTCGCAGGCGTCCGCGATCGTTCGGCGCCGATCGTGCAGGATGCGCCAGTTGATCTTCTCGTTGAAGGTCCGCGGCGACGAGAAGTCGCCCCATCGGCCGGTGCCGACCCAATGCAGGTAGTGCCGCTGCAGCGCCCCCGGCAGCACGGACGCGACGGCCCAATGTGCCGGACGCACGATCTTCCGGACACGGCGCATGGCTGTACTCATGGCGTGGTCAGACTCCCCCTCTGAGGTCACGAGGTCACGCGGCGAACGCGTGGGCGTCCACTGTCCCAGCAGCCGACCCGTCGTCGACAGGTGTCCGAAAGATGGCGCCCGGACGCCCGCCGCCGACGGCGTCCGACGGGAGCGAGGCGGGCCAACGAGCCCGCCGGACGCCCGCCCCGCGAGGCCTGCCCGAGTCCCACCCCATTAGCGCGGATACGCCGGACCACCGGCGCGCGATAGGTTAGAGGGGTTGAAGTACGCCCGATCACGAGCTGTTCCTGCGAGTCTCCCAGCAGTTCCCGCAGCCAGTCGTTGTCCAGAAGTCTGTGAGGTCTCCCCGATGACCACGACGAACGAGTTCCGTCCTCACCTGCCCTCCAGCGGACGCCGCACCCCGGTCTCCACCTACCGGCTGCAGTTGGGGCCAGACCTGTCGTTCAAGCAGGCCCAGGAGCAATTGCCCTACCTGGCCTCCCTCGGGGTGACCGACCTCTACCTGTCGCCGATCCTGCAGGCCGCGCCCGGCTCGACGCACGGGTACGACGTGGTCGACCACTCGAAGATCTCCGAGGTCATGGGCGGCCGCAAAGGTTTCGAGAAGCTCGCCACCGCGGCCCATGAGGCCGGCTTCGGGGTGGTGGTCGACGTCGTCCCGAACCACATGGCGGTGCCCACGCCGATCTATCACAACCGCGCGCTCTGGTCGGTGCTGAAGGACGGCCCGAACTCGCCGTTCTCCACGTGGTTCGACGGCTCCGACAACATGGGCGACGAGGGCATCCTCATGCCCGTGCTCGGCGCGCGGATCGGCACGGTGCTGGCCAACAACGAGATCACGCTCGAACGACGGGTCATCCCGGGGCTGGACGACCAGGGTGAGCAGCCGGTGCTCGTCTACTACGACCACGTCTTCCCCGTGCGCGGCGGCACCGAGAGCCTGCCCCTCCCGCTGTGCATCAAGGCGCAGTACTACCGCCTCGCCTACTGGAAGGTCGCCGACGAAGAGCTGAACTTCCGCCGCTTCTTCGACGTCGACACGCTCGTCGCGATCCGCGTCGAGGAGGAGGAGGTCTTCAACGCGACCCACGCCCTGCTGCTCGACCTCTACAAGAACGGCCACATCGACGCCTTCCGCATCGACCACCCCGACGGCCTCGCCGACCCGCGCGGCTACATGCGGCGCCTCTCCGCCGCCACCGGCGGCGCGTGGATCGCGGCCGAGAAGATCCTCGAGGGCGACGAGCCCATGCCCGACGACTGGCCCGTCGCCGGCACCACCGGCTACGACGCCGCCTGGCGCATCCACTCGCTGCACTGCGACCCGGCCGGCGCCGCCGACACGGCCACGCTCGCCCTGCAGATCACCGGCGACATCCCCGGCTCGCTGCCGAGCGTCATCGAGCAGTCGAAGCGCGAGATCACGACGACGAGCCTCTTCGCCGAGGTCTACCGCATCGCGAACCTCGTCAACGAGATCTGCAGCCAAGACATCATGCTGCGCGACCACACCTTCCGGTGGATCCGCACGTGCGTCGCCGAGCTCGTCGTCGCGTTCGAGCGGTATCGCGCGTACATCGTCCCTGGTGAGGACGCCGACGTCGAAGCGCTCGAAGTCATCGAGGACGCGGCCAAGCGCGCCCGCGCGCGGCTCGACCCCGAGTTGCACGACACCCTCGAGGTCGTCATCGACCTCGTGCTCGGGCGCGAGGTCGGCGTCGAGGGGCACAGCCAGCGCGACCGGCGCGACGAGTTGGTCGTCCGGTTCCAGCAGGTCTGCGGGGCGGTCCAGGCGAAGGGCGTCGAAGACACCGCGTACTACCGCTGGACGCAGATGGTCTCGCTCAACGAGGTCGGCGGCTCCCCGGCGGTCTGGGGCATCTCCCCCGACCACTTCCACACGTGGGCGTCCGCGACCGCCGAGCGCTGGCCGGTCACCATGACGTGCGGCACCACGCACGACACGAAGCGGTCGGAGGACGTCCGCAACCAGATCGGCGTCCTGAGCCAGTTCGGCGCCGAGTGGCGCGAGCTCGTCACCGAGCTGCACCCCCTCATGGACGGCGTGGAGGGCCACACCGAGAACCTCATGTGGCAGATCCTCGCGGGCACGTGGACCGACGACGGGCCCATCGAGGTGGACCGCCTCACCGCCTACGCGCTGAAGGCGTCGCGGGAGCAGAAGCTCTGGACGTCGTGGACCAACCAGGACGCCGACGGCGAGCAGCACCTCGTCGACACCCTGACGAACCTGTGCAGCGACCCCGTCGTGCTCGAGCGGTTCTCCGCGTGGCACACCCTCACGGCGGACGCCGTCCGCACGTCGGTGCTCTCCCGCAAGACCGTCCAGCTCACCTGCCTCGGCGTGGCCGACACCTACCAGGGCTGCGAGACGCTGCAGAACTACCTGGTCGACCCCGACAACCGGCGTCCGGTGGACTACAAGGAGCTCGCCAAGCAGTTGCGCGCCGTGAAGCGGCGCGCGCCCAAGAACCTCGCCGAGGAGAAGCTGTTCCTCACCAACAAGCTGCTGGAGCTGCGCCGGAGGCGTCCGGACGCGTTCGTCGGCCCGGAGGCCGCGTACAAGCCGCTGCCGACGTCGACCGGCTACGTGTTGGCGTACAGCCGCGGCACCAAGCCGGATGTCGTGGTGCTCGCGTCCCGGCTGCACCGCACCTTCACCGACCTGCCCGGCTTCACCGAGCACACGGTCGTGGTTCCCAAGGGGAACTGGACCGACGTCCTCACCGGCGCCACCACCAAGGGGGGCGAGATTCCCCTGTCGAAACGCCTGTCCCCGTACCCCGTCGCCGTTCTGGAGCGCACCGATGCCTGATTCCTCCGCCGTCCGCGTGGCCCTGTGGGCCCCCTTCGCGCAGAAAGCGGACGCCGTCGTCGCCGGCGAGCGGCGTCCGATGACGCGCGCGTCGAACCTGGACGCCGGCGCCCCGGCCCCCAACGGGGGCCACCCGGACGCCTCCGGCCTCCCCGACCCCGACGAGACCTGGGTGATCGACCTGCCCGCGGGCACCGACTACCTGCTGTCCATCGACGACGGCGAGCCGCGCCCCGACCCGCGCAGCCGCTGGCAGCCGGGCGGCGTCCACCAGGCCTCGCGCACGTTCGACGTCGCGGCCCACGCCTGGGCCGACGGCCAGTGGCCCGGGCTGGACGCCCTCGGCCGCGTCTTCTACGAGATGCACGTCGGCACGTTCACCGACGAGGGCACGCTGGACGCCGCGATCGAGCGGCTGCCGCACCTCGTCGAGCTGGGGGTCGAGGTCGTCGAGTTGATGCCGGTCGCGGCGTTCCCCGGCGAGCGCGGCTGGGGGTACGACGGGGTCGCGCTGTACGCCGTCCAGCAGAGCTACGGCGGTCCGGCCGCCCTGCAGCGGTTCGTGGACGCCGCCCACGGCCTCGGGCTCGGCGTCTGCCTCGACGTCGTCTACAACCACTTCGGGCCGGCCGGCAACTACGCGCCGGTGTTCGGGCCGTACTTCACCGAGCGCCACCACACGCCGTGGGGCGCGGGCATCAACCTGGACGACCGCGACAACGGGGGCGTCCGGCGGTTCATCGTCGACAACGCGCTGCAGTGGCTGCGGGACTTCCACATCGACGCGCTGCGGCTGGACGCCGTCCACGCCCTCGCCGACGACTCCGGCCGGCACATCCTGGCCGAGCTGTCGGACGAGGTGCACGCGTGGGCGAAGGCGTCCGGGCGGACGGCGACGCTGATCGCCGAATCCGACCTGAACAACCCCGCGATGATCACCCCGACCGTCAGCGGCGGGCTCGGGATGGACGGGCAGTGGGACGACGACGTCCACCACGCCCTGCACTCCTATCTCACGGGTGAGACGTTCGGCTACTACGTCGACTTCGGCGCCCCGGAGACGCTGAAGAAGGCGTTCGAGCACGTGTTCGTCCACGACGGCGGCTACTCGACCTTCCGCGAGCAGAACTGGGGCGCCCCCGTCGCGGACAACGTCGATCGCAGCCGGTTCGTCGTGTTCACGCAGAACCACGACCAGGTGGGCAACCGCGCGCTGGGCGACCGTCCCGACGTGCGCTTGGACGCCGGAACCGTCGCCGGCGGCGCCGCCCTGCTGCTGCTCGGGCCCTTCACCCCGCTGCTCTTCCAGGGGCAGGAGTGGGGCACCCGGACGCCGTTCCAGTACTTCACGCACCACGACGACGAGCTCGGCGAGCTGGTCAGGATCGGCCGCACCAAGGAGTTCGCCACCCACGGCTGGGAGCAGATCTACGGCCCCGGCATGCAGGTGCCGAACCCGCAGTCGGCCGAGACGTTCCTCGCCTCCAAGCTCGACTGGACCGAACTCGGCTCCCCCGCCCACCGCGCCATGCTCGACTGGCACCGGCGGCTGATCGCCCTCCGCGGCCAGCTGATCGGACCCCGGCAGCCCGTGGCCGCCGACTACGGCGACGGCTGGTTCCGGCTGGTGCACGGGCAGGTGACGGTCATCGTCGCCCCGACGGACGCCCCCGCCGAACTCCGGGACGCCCGCGGACGCGTGGCCGCGTCCTTCGGGGACGCGAACGTCGCCGATGGGCGCGTCCACCTGGGGCCCCACGCGGTGGTCGTGCTCACGGGCTAGCCCGGCGGTCGGGGC
>NZ_JBDHZL010000125.1:0-7323 GCF_039811905.1 Nigerium sp.
GGCGTCGCTGGCGCGGGCGAGCGGGTCGGTGGTCGCCGTGTCGGGGCCCGTGGACGTCATCACCGACGGCGACCGCGTGCGGCGCATCGCGAGCGGGTCGCCGCTGCTGACCCGCGTGACCGGCACCGGCTGCGCGCTCGGGGGGCTGACCGCGGCCTGCTGCGCGGTGGCGGACCCGTTCGAGGCGGCGGTGGCGGCGACGGCGTGGCTGACGGTCGCGTCCGAACGAGCCGCGGCGGCGTCCAGGGGGCCGGGGAGCTTCAGGGTGGGCCTGCTCGACGAGTTGTTCCTCGTCACGCCGGCCGAGGTGGAAGGCGGCGTGCGGTGGGGCTGAGGATCGACTATCGGGTGTACCTGGTGACGTCCGGGGCGGGGCGCAGCACGATCGCCGTCGCCGCCCGGGCGGCCCGCGGCGGGGCGGGCGTGGTGCAGGTGCGGCTGAAGGGGGCGTCCGATTGGGAGCGGCTCGATCTGGTGTGCCGCGTCGCCGACGCCGTCGGGCGGGCGAACCCCGACACCCACGTGCTCGTGGACGACGACGTCGCCGTCGCCGGGCTCGCGATGCGGATGGGCTATCACGTGCACGGCGTCCACGTGGGGGCCGAGGACACGCCGCCGCGCGTCGCCCGGGAGATGCTCGGCCCGGAGGCCGTGATCGGCGTGACGACCGGCACGCTCGACTTGGTGCGTCGCGCCAACGAGGACGCCGACGTGATCGACTACGTGGGCGCCGGCCCGTTCCGGAAGACGCCGACGAAGGATTCCGGACGCGAACCCCTCGGTCTGCAGGGATACCCGGCGCTCGTGGCGGCCACGCTGATGCCGATCGTCGCGATCGGGGACGTGCAGCCCGCTGACGTCCGGGGGCTGGCGGCGACCGGGGTGGCGGGGGTGGCGATGGTCCGCGGAATCATGGCCGCGCGAGACCCTGAGGCGGTCGTCCGGAAGGCCCTCGCCGATTTCGATGCGGGACGGGCCGCTCGCCCCGGGGGCGTTTCTCCCTGATCGCCCCGGGGGGCGTTTCTACCTGACGTTTTCCACCTTCTGGGGTGGAGAACGTCACACGGCCCCGGGCGGCGACGGTCGTGGCGAGCGGCGTCCGGGGGACAGGTCGGACACAACTTCTTCGCAAGGGCCGCACGCGGCGCCGATGTGATCCGCGCCGTCGGCCGCGGCGTCCAAGGGAAGGAACTGCCCGGCAGAGAGGCGGGGGCGTCCCACTGACATGCGGGCGGGCGTCCCCCTGGGTGTGTGACAAAAGCCACACCCCAGTGTGGAAAGCGCAGCATAGAAACGCACACGGGGACAGAACAGCGGCCCCTCCGGGTTCCCCCGCCCAAGAGAGGCCGCTGTCGGCTGTGGCTGGCGTGGTCATGGCCTGCCGGGTGTCACGTTGGTCCGATGTGACTCGCCGGTTGGCCCTTTTCCCCCGGGCTTGGCCGACGCTGGTTGGTTGATTCCCCCGAACAACCTTCCGACATCAAGTATGGCCGTATGCGGATCAGTTAATTGACCACTCTGGACGACCCTGGACACCGGCGCAAAGGTGGGGACACGCCTCGCGAGTCACCCATCTGGGGACGGGCAGCCGTCCCCGTCCTCAGAATGGGGGACGCCGCCCGCCCTGTCCTCACAATCGCGCTGACTAGGGACATCATTCCCACCCCCGGACGCCCGCTCGCCAGTCCTTTTAATCCGTCAAATAACCCGGACGCCCGACAAAACCGCCAGTGATCGCGCCTTCACGCGCCCCTCAAAACCAGGGGCCGCCTCAGCCGTCCAGCAGCCCGTGCGCCAGCAGGATGCGCCGCAGTCCGTCGGGCCCCTCCCGCGGGTCGAGGCGCTCCGCGATCATCTGCACGGACGCCGCGGCGTCCACGTTCGCCTGCTTGTCGTCGATGAACAGCGTCTCCTCCGCGGGAGTCCGGATTCCCCGCAACACGGTCGTGAAGAACGCCACGTCGGGCTTCGCGACGCCGAGTTCGCACGAGTAGAACTGCTCGTCGAAGTGCCGCTCGTACCCGTTGTGGTCGCGCATGTACGCGAGCCGGTCGCTCTGCTGGTTGCTCGCCACGTAACACCGGACGCCGCGCTCCCGCACCTGATCGACCAGCGCGAGCGAATCGGCCCAGACGTCGTACTTGTGCCACTCGGCGACCAGCACGTCGACCTCGACGGTCTCGCCGAGCTCGTCCAGATACTCGGCGACCACGTCCCGGAACGGCACTTGACCCGTCACCGCGGACGTCTGCTCACGCCGGTCGAGCTCCGCGAACGTCCCGCGCTCCATGAGCGCGTCGATGCCCTCGATCCAGCCGGCGACCGGCCACTGCAGGACGCCGTCGCAGTCGAAGAGAACGGCCTTGATGGGGGAGTCGGCGGTCGCGGGCATGGGGTTCCTTCCGTCGGAGGGCTCGGTGGGGTAGGCGACGATCGGGGACGCCCCCGGCGTCAGTCGAGCTGACGCCGCGCGGCGCCCTTGTCGGCCGACAGCGCCAGCGACGCGTAGATCTTCAGCGAGTTGCTGACGGTCCGCTCCCGGGACGCCGGACGCCAGCCGGCGGCGTCCTGCTCTTCGCGACGGCGAGCGAGCTCGTCGGCGTCCACCTCGATGTCGATCGTGCGCTCCGGGATGTTGATCGACACGATGTCGCCTTCCCGGATCAGCCCGATCGCGCCGCCGGCGGCGGCCTCGGGCGAGATGTGGCCCAGCGACAGCCCGGACGACCCGCCCGAGAACCGCCCGTCGGTGATCAACGCGCACTGCGGCCCGAGCCCGACGCCCTTGAGGTAGCTGGTCGGGTACAGCATCTCCTGCATCCCCGGGCCGCCCTTCGGCCCCTCGTACCGGACGACCACGCAGTCGCCCGCGACGATCTGGCCGCCCAGGATCATCTCGACGGCCTGCTCCTGGCTTTCCGCGATCTTCGCCGGCCCGCGGAACACCCACTGGTGCTCCGGGACGCCCGCCGTCTTCACGACCGCCCCGTCCTCCGCGATGTTGCCCTTCAGGATCGCGAGCCCGCCGTCGGCGGTGTAGGCGTGCTCCACCGAGTGGATGCAGCCGTGCTCGGGGTCGGTGTCGAGCGTCTTCCAGCGGTTCGTGGACGAGAACGCCTCCGTCGTCCGGACGCCTCCCGGCGCCGCGTGGAACAGCTCGATCGCCTCCGGGGACGCCTGACCGCTGCGGATGTCCCACGCGTTCAACCAGTCGTCGACGGACGCCGCGTGCACGGCGTGCACCGAGTCGTCCAGGAGGCCGCCGCGGTGCAGCTCGCCGAGGATCGCCGGCATGCCGCCGGCGCGATGCACGTCCTCCATGTAGAAGTCGTGGGTGTTCGGGGCCACCTTGCAGATGCACGGCGTCTCGCGGGAGAGCCGGTCGATGTCGTCCTGCGTGAAGTCGGCGCCGGCCTCGCGGGCCGCCGCCAGGATATGCAGCACCGTGTTCGTCGATCCGCCCATCGCGATGTCGAGCCGCATCGCGTTCTCGAACGCGGCCTTCGTCGCGATCGAGCGCGGCAGCACGGACGCGTCGTCGCCTCCGTAGTAGCGGTTGGCCAGGTCGACGGCGAGGCGTCCGGCCCGCTCGAACAGACCCTTGCGGGCGGACGCCGTCGCGAGCGTCGACCCGTTGCCCGGCAGCGACAGCCCGAGCGCCTCGGTGAGGCAGTTCATGGAGTTGGCGGTGAACATGCCGGAGCACGACCCGCAGGTCGGGCACGCGTTCGCCTCGATGGACGCGATCTGCTCGTCCGACACCTCGCGGTCGACGGCCTTGATCATCGCGTCGATGAGGTCGAGCCGCTCGGCGCCGCCCTCGTCGGGGGCGCCGGACACGATGCGGTCGCCGAGCAGGCGCCCGGCCTCCATGGGGCCGCCGGAGACGAACACGGTCGGGATGTTCAGCCGCATGGCCGCGATGAGCATGCCGGGGGTGATCTTGTCGCAGTTGGAGATGCACACGAGCGCGTCGGCGCAGTGCGCGTTCACCATGTACTCGACCGAGTCGGCGATGATCTCGCGGCTGGGCAGGGAGTACAGCATGCCGCCGTGGCCCATGGCGATGCCGTCGTCGACGGCGATCGTGTTGAACTCGCGGCCGATGCCGCCCGCCTCGGCGACGGCGCCGGCGACGAGCTGACCCATGTCTTTGAGGTGGACGTGGCCCGGCACGAACTGGGTGAAGCTGTTCGCGATCGCTACGATCGGTTTGCCGAAGTCGGCGTCCTGAACGCCCGTGGCGCGCCAGAGCGCGCGGGCGCCCGCCATGTTGCGGCCGTGAGTCGTGGTCCGGGAGCGGAGTTCGGGCATGGGGAATCCCTCTTTCTGAAGCGTCAGCACCCCAGGCTAGCGCCCCGCGCGCAGCCTCCCGACGGCGTTCGGCGCCGAGCATGGGTCGGATGCTCGGCGCCGAAACGGACGGGGCGTGTCTCCCCCCGAGAGTCCCGTCAAGGGAAGAACCGGTCTAGCCGGTGAACGTTTGGGTGGCCGGGTGGTAGCACCCGGGGAGCCACGGCATGTGCTTGCAGATGTCCCACCAGTCCATCGGCGGGGTGAAGGAGCCCAGCACGATGAGCGCCATCGTGGCGGCGGCGACCTTGCGGATCATGAAGCCCTCCTCGTGGTGCGGGGTAGTCGGGTGGGCCGTGCGGCCGGTCACGTCGGCGACGGGGCGCCGGGAGCGACGGCGGTGGTGACGGTCGGCGGACCCGCGTGGGACCCGCCGACCGCACATCTTCAGTTCGTGGTCGCGCCGAAGTACCGGTGGCACGGCGGCAACCACGGCAAAATGTCGCAGAGATCCCGCTGCGCGACGGCGGGGACCACTCCACCGACGGCGCCGATGATGGCGACGACGGTGACGATCGCGAGCTTCGCGCGGAACGTCTGCTGCCTCCTGACCGGGGTGGTTCTGGCGAGGAACAGCCTGGCAGGGGACGGGCGTCCCGACGACCCCGCCGGGCCGGTTCCGAACTTTCAGACACAATGTTTGTCCTTTTGGTCAATTCTCGGCGCATGATCCAGTCGGAGCGCGAATCCGGCCGCTCAACGTCGGGACACCGTGGCAGGCTGCTGCTATGAAGAGGGGGTTGCTGCACCTGCGGACGTTGACGCGCGAGACGCTGCTGGTCGCGCTGGTCGGCCTCATCGCGGTCGCGACGGTCGTGGCCACCCTCGCCTACGCGGAGCCGCTGGGCGGGCTCGCCCTCGACTTGGCGGTGCTGGCGTCCGTGATCGTCGGGGTGAAGCACACGCGGGTCGGGCAGGTCCTCACCCTCGTCACGCTCGCGGCCCTGGTGGTCGCCCCGCTCGGCTGGGGCGGTATGGCGCAGTTCGCCTCCGTGCTGCCCGTCCTCGGCGAGGACGCCGACCTGCGGCGTCCGTCGTGGATTGCCTACTCGGCGATCCTCGTCGGCCTGCTGACGTGGGACGGGTATCGCAAGGCCGGCCCGGGGGCGATCGTCCCATCGATCACGTTCTGGTCGGTGCTGCTGGCGATCACGTGGCTGGTGTCGTATGCGATGCGGGCCAGCACGCTGCTGCACGAGGCCGAGCGCGAGCGGGCGCTGACCGCGCAGCGGCAGGCGTTGGCCCGCGATCTGCACGACACCGTCGCGCATTCGCTGTCGCTCATGGTGATGCGGTGCGAGCGGGCGCTGATCCACGGCGGCGCCACCGACGACGACCTCGAGTTCGTCATCGAGACGGGCCACCAGTCCATCGCCGAGCTGCGGGGCATGCTGCGGCTGCTGCGGACGGCGTCCAGCGGCACCGACGCGCGCGAGACCGGCTGGAAGCTCGAGCCGCTCGACCAAGTGCTGGCCGGCTGCTGCGCCGACCTGCGGGCGCGCGGGTTCACCGTCTCGCTGAGCCAGGAGGGCGAGCTCGACGGGCTGCCGCAGAGCGTGGCCGACTCGCTCGGCAAGATCGCGCGCGAGGCGACCGCGAACATCGTGAAGCACGGCGATCTGCGCGGGCCGTGCACGGTGATGGTGTCGGTGGACGCCCGCGAGGCGGAGCTGGTCTTCATGAACGAGCCGCACCCGCTTCCGACGATGTCGAGCAAGGAGCCCCTGGGGCTGCGCGGCATCCAGGAGCGGGCGGAGGCGCTCGGGGGCACGGCGTCCGCGGGCATGGGCTCGACCCGCTGGATCACGCGGGTCGCCGTGCCGCTCGCCGCAGGTCAGCGCAGCGCGCCGGCGAGGGAGTCGCTGTGACCGGGGCGGCCGAGCGCATCCGGGTGCTGCTGGTCGACGACGACGCGATGGTGCTCCAGGCGCTCGCCGACTACTTGTCGGTGGGCGACGACCTGGAGTGCATCGGCACCTGCGAGAACGGCCGGGAGGCGTGCGCCCTCCTCGAAACGCGAGACGCCGACGTGGTGGTCATGGACGTGCAGATGCCCGTGCTCGACGGCGTCGCCGCCACGCGGGCCATCAAGGCCGACCACCCCGAGACCCAGGTGCTCATGCTCACGTCGTTCGACGAGGACGCCGCCGTGCAGGCCGCCCTGCGCGCCGGCGCGGTCGGGTTCCTGCTCAAGAGCACCCGGCCGGCGGCGCTCCGCGAGGCCGTCCGCGCCGCGCACCGCGGGCTGCGCGTCCTCTCGGGGGCGCCGCTGTCGCGGTGGGTCGAGCAGACCAGGGGCAACGCGGCCAGCCCGGCCCTCGCCCTGGAGCCCCGCGAGCGGGAGGTGCTCGACGCGCTGTGCCAGGGTGACTCCAACGCCGACATCGCCGCCCGGCTGCACCTGTCGGAGTCGAGCGTGAAGGCGTCCGTGCACGAACTGATGCGCCGGCTCGGCGCGTCGAGCCGGCTGCAGATCGTCGTCCGGGCGCACGCGCTGGGGCTCGACTGACGGCGCGCGCTGGGCGAGCGCGGCTTACCCCAGGACGCCGGCGTCCAGCAGCAGGGTGAGCGCCCCCTCGGAGGGGTTCAGGCGCATGATGAGCACCGCGCGGTCGGCTGTCCCGCCCATTTCGGCGTAGACGTACCGGACGCTGACGCCGGCGTCCGAGAAGACCTGCACGATCTCGGCCAGCCCGCCCGGACGATTGGGCACCTCCACCACCAGCACGTCCACGACCATCGTGACGACGCCGAGCTCGTCGAGGGCGGCGACGGCGGCGTCCGGGTCGCTCACCATCGTCCGCAGGATGCCGAAGCGCTCGGTCTCCGCCACCGACATGGTGTGCAGGTTGACGCCGGCGTCCGCGAGCCGGTGCAGCACCTCGGCGAGGATGCCGGGCTCGTTCTCCAGGAACACCGACACCTGCCGCGCCTCGGCCGCCCGGACGCCCGCCGCGAGCAGTGACTCAG
>NZ_JBDHZL010000126.1:0-7104 GCF_039811905.1 Nigerium sp.
CGAGCCGGACGAATTCCCACCCGACCCTTGCCAGCGCGGGGAGACGTGCGTTATCGTTCAGACATCAGACCTCTGATCTTCCAAGGAGCAACGATGCCCCAGACCCTCGACGAACTCACCGCCGGCCTCCCGGCCCCGCTCGACGTGCCCGCCCAGGCGGTCGCGGACGCCGCGGGCGAGAACAGCCGCATCCTCGTCGTCCTCGACGACGACCCGACCGGCACGCAGTCGGTCGCCGACCTGCCGGTGCTGACCGACTTCACGCCCGAGTCCCTGGAGTGGGGGCTCTCCCAGGGCTGCCCCGCGATCTACGTCATGACGAACTCGCGCAGCCTCGACCCCGAGGCGGCCGCCGCGATCAACCGCGAGGTCGCCGACGCGGCCTACGAGGCCGCCGGACGCCTCGGCGTCCAGATCGCGTTCGTCTCGCGCTCCGACTCGACGCTGCGCGGCCACTTCCCGCTGGAGCCCCAGGTGCTGGCGGACGCCGTCCGGCGCCACGAGGGCCGCAACGTCGACGGCATCGTGATCGTCCCGGCGTTCGGGGATGCGGGCCGCATCACCGTTCACGGCGTCCACTACGCCGGCAACCCGACCGACGGCTACACGCCCGCCGGCGAGACCGAGTTCGCGCGCGACGCCACGTTCGGCTACCGCTCCTCCGACCTGCGGGAGTGGGTCGAGGAGAAGACGGGCGGCGCGACGAAGGCGTCCGAGGTCATCGCGATCGACCTGGCCACCCTGCGCACCGACCTGGACGCGGTCGTCGCCCAACTGCGCGAGGCGTCCGACGCGCGGCCGAGCGTCGTCGACATCGTCGACGAGGCCGACCTGCGCCAGCTCTCCCTCGCGCTGCAGCAGGCCGAGGACGCCGGGAGCACCTTCCTCTACCGCGTCGGGCCGCCGTTCGGCCGGGCGCGCATCGGGCAGGACGTCCACCCGCCGCTGGACGGCAGCCAGGCCACGGACGCCGTGGGCGGCCTCATCGTCGTCGGCTCGCACGTCTCCATGACGACGCGGCAACTGGACGCCCTCCGCGAGCGCCGGACGCCGACCGAGCTCGAGATCGACGTCGCCCAGGTGCTCGGCGAGGGCCGCGACGCCCACCTCGACGCGGTCGTGGAGCAGGCGATTCGGGGCCTGGCTAAGGGCAACGTCGTCGTCCGGACGTCGAGGACGCTCGTCACCGGCGCCGACGCCCAGTCGTCGCTCGCGCTGTCGCGCGCGGTCAGCACGGCCGTCGTGGAGGTCGTCCAGCGGATCCTCGCGGCATCCAAGCCCCGCTTCGTGATCGCGAAGGGCGGCATCACGTCCTCCGACGTGGCCTCCCGCGGGCTCGGCATCAAGCGGGCGTTCGTCCGCGGGCCGATGCTGCCCGGCATCGTCTCGCTGTGGGAGCCGATGGACGGCCCCGCCCAGGGCATCCCCTACATCGTCTTCGCCGGCAACGTCGGCGGCCCGGAGTCCCTCGCCGACGTCGTCGACAAGCTCTCCGCCTGACGCCTATCCGCCTCTGCCGGCTCCGCTCCGGCCCTCTCACCAGCACCGTCATCACCGCACACCGTTCGAAGGAGAACACCATGCCCACCGACCGACCCGTCATCGCCGCCCTCGGCCTCGGGGCCATGGGCCTGCCCATGGCCACCCACCTCGCCCGGACGTTCGAGGTCCGCGCGTTCGACATCGCGTCCCAGCGCGCCCAGCTCGCCGCGGACGCCGGCGCGAGCGTCGCGGCGTCCGCGCAGGAGGCCGCCACGGGCGCCGACGTCGCGCTCGTCGCCGTCCGGAACCAGGCCCAACTGGAGAACCTGCTCTGGGGCGACGGGGGCATCGCGGGCGTCCTGCCGCGCGGGGCCGTCGTGCTGGTCACGTCCACGGTCGGCATCGCCGCCGTCACCGCCGTCGCCGAGCGCCTCACCGAGGAGGGACTCCACCTCGTGGACGCCCCGGTCTCCGGCGGCCCCGTGCGCGCCGGCAACGGGACGCTGCTCGTCACCGTCGGCGCGACCGACGAGGCGTGGGCGCTGGCCGAGCCGGTGCTCACCGCCCTCGCCGACCCGCTGAAGCGCATGGGCTCCAAGCCGGGCGACGGCCAGGCCATGAAGACCGTGAACCAGTTGCTGTGCGGCGTCCACATCGCGGCCGCCGGCGAGGCGATGGCCCTGGCCGGACGCCTCGGGCTCGACAAGGCGGCCGTGCTGGAGACCCTCATGGGCGGCGCGGCGGCGTCCTTCATGCTGGGCGACCGCGGCCCGCGGATGCTGCAGGCCTACGACGAGGGCGGCGCCGAGGTGAAGAGCCGGATCGACATCTTCGTCAAGGACATGGGCATCGTGAACACCGCCGCGCGCGCGGCCGGCCTGGCGACGCCGGTGGCGTCCGCGGCCGAGCAGTTGTACCTGCTCGGCCTCGCGCAGGGCAAGGGCGCCCAGGACGACTCCTCCATCATCACCGTCGTCGCCCCGGAGGGCTGATCCATGACCCAACCCATGCTGCTGTTGCTGGCCGTCGTCTCGATCGGCGTCCTGCTGTTCCTGGTCATCAAGCTCAAGATGTCCGCGTTCGTCGCGATGATCCTCGTCGCGATGGGCACCGCCCTCGCGGGCGGCCTGCCGCTCGACCAGGTCGTCCCCGCGCTCACGAACGGCATGGGCAAGACGCTCGGGTCGGTGGCGATCATCGTCGGCCTGGGCGCGATGCTCGGACGCCTCATCGAGGTGTCCGGCGGCGCCGAACGCCTCGCCCGGACGTTCACCAACAAGCTCGGCGAGAAGCGCGTCGTGATGGCCGTGACGGCGGCCGCGTTCATCCTCGGCATCCCGGTGTTCTTCGACGTCGGCTTCCTGATCCTGGCGCCCATCGTGTTCGGCTTCGCGGCCGTCACGAAGATGAACCCGTTGAAGATCGGCCTGCCGGTGGCGGCGACGCTGCTGGCCGTCCACGTCGTCGTGCCGCCGCACCCGGGCCCGGTCGCGGGCGCCGCGACGCTCGGCACGGACGCCGGCCTCCTCACGATCGTCGGCATCGCCCTGTGCATCCCGGTCGCCATCGTCGGCTACCTGGTCTCGCGCGTATTGAAGCTCGACAAGGTCGTCCTGCAGGACTCGCCCGCCACCGAGGCCATCGAGCACAACCAGCGGGTCAGCGAAGGCGACAAGACGCCGGGCGCGGGCATGGTGCTCGCCCTGATCCTCATCCCGCTCAGCCTCATCATGGTCGGCACCACCGGCGCGATGATGGTTGAGAAGGGGTCCGCGGCCGCGCGGGCGCTGTCGTTCATCGGCTCGCCGGTGACCGCCCTGATGGTCGGCTGCCTGCTCGCCTACGTGCTCATCGGGCGCAAGCAGAAGTGGGACCTCGAGAAGCGCGGCACGATCATGGACTCGGCCCTGTACGCCGTCGCCATCATCGTGTTCGTCACCGGCGCGGGCGGCGTGTTCGCGAACGTCCTCGTCGAGACGGGCGTCGGCAAGGCCCTGTCGGACTTCCTGACCGGGCTCGGCATGCCGGTGCTGCTGATGAGCTACGTGATCGCCGTCGGGTTGCGGGTGGCGCAGGGCTCGGCCACCGTGTCGATCCTGACGACCGCGGGCCTCATGAGCTCGGCCGTCGCCGCCGGCGGGTACTCCCCGTTCCAGGTGGTGCTCATCACCTGCGCGATCGGGTTCGGCGCGTACGCGGCGTCCCACATCAACGACTCGGGGTTCTGGATCGTCACGAAGTACCTCGGGCTCTCGGTCGCCGACGGCCTCAAGACCTGGACGGTCATCACGACCGCCGGCAGCCTCGTCGGGTTCGGGGTGACGTCGCTCCTGTGGCTCGTCGCCTGACCGGGTTCCGTCAGCCGGACCCCACCGCCGAAACCGGCCGCCCCTCGGGCGGCCGGTTTCGGCGTCCCACGCCGGGGGCGTCCGGCTGACAAGGGGTGGCGCGCACGCGCGCGAGGCGTCCGGGAAGTGTTACGCGGCCGTCACCTGCGCGGCCCGAATGCCGCTAGATTCCTTCTGAACATCGATTCCTTCGGACCAGAAGGATCAGCGCCCGGCCGGCCCGGCCGACGAGGAAGGACCCCCATGGCCCCCACCGTCCCCCCGGTCCCGCTGGGACGCCAACTGCTCCGCCGCAAGCCGCTCGACCTCGCCCACGGCGGTCGCGACGGCGAGCGTCTCGAGCGCACGCTCAGCACGTTCCAGTTGACGATGTTCGGCGTCGGCGCAACGGTCGGCACCGGCATCTTCTTCGTGCTCGGCGTGGCCGTGCCGAAGGCGGGCCCGGCGGTCCTGATCTCGTTCGTCGTGGCGGCGCTCGCGGCCGGGCTGTCGGCGCTCTGCTACGCCGAGATGGCGAGCGCGATCCCGGTGTCGGGGTCGACGTACTCCTACGCCTACTACGCCTTCGGCGAGGGCATCGCGATGTTCATCGCGGGCTGCGTGATCCTCGAGTACGGCGTCTCCGCCGGCGCGGTCGCCGTCGGTTGGAGCGGCTACTTCAACGAGTTGCTCCGCTCGCTGACCGGGCTGGAGCTGCCGCACGAGTTGCTGGTCACGTGGGTGCCCAACCTGTCCGGCACGGTGCCGGGTGTCGTGAACCTGCCGGCCGTCGTGCTGGTGCTGCTGTGCATGTTCCTGCTGCTGCGCGGTGCGACGGAGTCGGCGACCGTGAACGCGATCATGGTGCTGACGAAGCTGGGCGTCCTCGCGCTCTTCGTCGTGATCGGCTTCTCGGCCTTCCAGGCCGATCACTTCTCGAACTTCTTCGGCAAGGGTTTCGCGGGCATCAGTGCCGCGGCCGGCACGATCTTCTTCTCGTTCATCGGCCTGGACGCCGTCGCGACCGCCGGCGAGGAGGTGAAGAACCCGCAAAAGGCGCTCCCCCGGGCGATCATCGGGTCGCTGCTGATCGTGGGCATCACCTACATCCTCGTCGCGGCCGCCGGGCTGGCCGCCGAGCCGGCCGACTACTTCGCGAGCCCCGAGATGGCCGAGGCGGGGCTCGCCCACATCCTGCAGCAGGTGACCGGCAACAACATCTGGAGCACCGTGCTCGCCGCCGGGGCCGTCATCTCGATCTTCTCGGTGACGCTGGTCGTGCTGTACGGGCAGACGCGCATCCTGTTCGCCATCTCGCGCGACGGCCTGATGCCCGAGCGGTTCACCAAGGTGAACCCCCGCCACATGGTGCCGACGTTCAACACGGTCGTCGTGTCGGTGATCGTGGCGCTGATCGCCGGGTTCGTGCCGGCCGACTACCTGTGGGACACGGTGTCGATCGGCACCCTCATGGCGTTCTCCGTCGTCGCGATCGGCGTGCTGGTGATGCGGCGGACCCATCCCGACCTCGAGCGCCCCTTCAAGGTGCCGGGGTACCCGGTGACGCCGGTGCTGACCGTGGCGGTCTGCGTCTACATTCTGTCGGGGCTCGCCCCGATCACCTGGGCCATCTTCGGCTCGTGGATCGTCATCGTCGCCGCGTTCTACCTGCTGTGGGGACGCCGGCACGCGCGATTGAACGACCCCGCGCTGCAGGAGGAGCATCGGCAGGTCGCGTCCAGTTCGGCCGGGAAGGACGCCTCCGCATGAGCCTGCTCGTCGGCTTCAGCCCCCACCAGGACGACCACGCCGCGCTCGACCTGGCGTGCCAGGCGGGGCTCACGTTCCGCCAGCCGGTGGACGCCGTGACCGTGGTCCCGCAGGGGTGGCCGACGCCGGTGGCGGGCCACACCGACCGCGAATTCGAGCGGTGGGCGTCCGAGGAGGGCGAGGCGAGCGTCGCGGAGGCGACCTCGCTGCTGGCGCGCCACGCGGACGTCGAGACGGCGGCGTCCTGGCGCAGCGGACGGTCGGTCCCGCAGGTGCTGCTCGACAGCGCGCGAGCGGACTCGGCGTTCGCGATCGTCGTCGGCAGCGGTCCGAGCGGGCCGAACGGCGTGATCACGATCACATCGAAGAGCGACCGGCTGCTGCACTCGTCCCCCGTGCCCGTGCTGCTGGCGCCGCGGGGCTACCGCGCCGCGCCGGGAGCGCCGTTCACCCGGGTGACGATCGGGTTCCGCGACGACGGCACGAGCTGGTCGCTGCTGCGCCGGGCCGCCCCGATCGCGCGGGCATTCGGGCTGAGCCTGCGCATCGTGACGTTCGCGGTGCGCGGGCGCCAGATGTTCCCGCCGTCGATCAGCGGGGCCGAGGACATGGTGCTGCAGCAATGGCGCGAGGGCGCCGAGGCGGAGCAGGCGAAGGCGATCGAGCACCTGACCGAGCGCGGGCTCCCGTGCGAGGCCATCAGCCGCGCCATCGCCACCGGACGCACCTGGGCGAACGCGTTCGACGAACTCGACTGGGACTCGGGCGACCTGCTCGTGGTGGGGTCGTCCACCTCGTCGGACAGGCTCGCGAGCGTCTTCCTGGGGTCGTCGGCGTCCAAGATCGTCCGGAACTCCCCCGTGCCCGTCGCCGTCGTCCCGCGGACGTTCTGGTCGGCGAACGCCACCGATCGCCGGCCCCGGTGATGGCTGTGGGCTAGCGGTGAGGGTGAGGGTGAGGGTGAGGGTGAGCCCGCGCCCCGTGTGCGTTTCTACCTGACGTTCTCCACACTCTGATGTGGAGAATGTCGCACGCCCCCTGGACGCCTGCGCGAGCCGCTGGGCTGGCGCGTTGATACCGACGCCTGCGTAGGCGTCCGGTTGGCCTGCCGCCACCCAGAGCGCTCCCCCGTTCTCCCCGCGAAACCGGCAGCAACCCTTCATCGAGTGGTGGCGAATCGACCTGGTGCCCCCCGGGCCGGGTAACGTCACCCGCGGCGTCCTCATGCTCGACCCCTCACACCCTGACTGGCTCGTTCTCGGCGACGACGGCCGAGCGGCGGTGCGCTCACGGCGTCCCCGCGAGAACGGGCCAGTCAGGGTTCTCGTTATCCGTCCTCTCGGGAAAGGACGCCCCGCGTGCCCGCTCGTCCATCGGACGCCGCCCCGCTCTGCTTCCGAAAGGGAAGCAAACCGGACGACCGCGGTCGCCGGCCATCGACGCGCGGGACGCCTGGGCTCGCGTCCGAGGCCAGCGTCCGAGAACCGAGATCCCTGTGCCCGCGACCCGGAGGCCCGCGACCCGG
>NZ_JBDHZL010000127.1:0-7035 GCF_039811905.1 Nigerium sp.
GCGTCAGAGCCACTCCACCGGCTGGCCGACCCGCAGGACGCCGGGGTTCGTCACCTCGGCGCCCAGCGCCACCCAGGGATCCCCGGACGCCCCGAGCTCGGCGAACAGCCTCCGGTCCCGCTCGCCGGTGATCGGGTCGCGGTCGATGACGACACAGCGCTCGAGGCGCTTCGCGAGAGACAGGACGACGTCCCCGATCCGGATGCTCCGCCCGACCCAGGCCGCCTCCCCGACGGGGTCGTCGGAGTCGTCGACGACCAGGTTGCAGCGGAACCGCTCGGCGTCCTTCTCACACCCCAGCTCCGCGAAGCGGCTCGTGAGCCCGACGCTCACCGGGTTGGCGTAGATCGCCCGCCACGGCGGGCGGATGGATCCGAGCAGGACGCGGCGTCCAAGATGCTCGGACGCCAAGTCGGACACGGGGCCGGGTTGCAGGGCCATCGGGAGAGGGCGTCCCCAGTAGTCGATGAGGGCCCGCTCCCCCGGGCCGATTGATTGAGTCGCGGACTCCCCGGTGGGCAGCGTCAGCCGCACCTCGCATCCCGTCACGGACACGCGCAACGCGAGCAGTTCGGGGTTGGCCATGGTCCGCAGCGCCATGCCGTCGGCGACGAACGCCAGCGAGCGGTCGCCGGCGAGGCCGGCGGCGTCCACCGTCACCTCGCGGACCCGTTCGCGTCGGCACCCCTTGATGGGAGCCCGACCAAGGGTGGTCAGGTACATACTCAGGGACGCTACCGCGTGCGCGAGTCCCTGGCTGTCACCCTTACGGAGGGGCGTCTGCGTTAACGTTCGATTGCGTCAACGTTCGATGCCGTGGTGCCGGGACGCCGGACGCAGCGTCGCGAACGGGTCGGTCACCTCCAACTCCTGGCTGGTGAACCGGAACAGCCCCGCCGGACGCCCACCCCCTTGCGACGGACGGTGCTCCCCCGTCGCCTCCAGTTGGCCGCGCCGCTCGAGCACGCGCTGCAGGTTCGTCACCGCGACCTCGTGCCCGAGCGCGGCCGCGTACATCGCGCGCAGCTCGGCCATCGTGAACTCGGCCGGGGCCAGGGCGAACGCGATGTTGGTGTACGACAGCTTGGCCCTGAGCCGGGCGATGCCGTGCCCGATCACGGCCGCGTGGTCGAACGCCGTCTCGGGCAGCTCCGCGATGGGGTGCCAGGCGGCGTTCTCGGGAAGCTGCGGGTCGTTCGTCCACGGCACGAGGCCCAGGTAGGCGGTCGCGATGGTCCGCTGAGAGGGGTCGCGCCCGGGGGAACTGAGCGTCTCCAACTGCTCGAGGTGCGCGATCTCCGCGAGATCGACGCGCGTCGCCAGGTGCCGCCGGACGGACGCCCCGACCGACTCGTCCGCCTCGACCGACCCGCTGGGCAGCGCCCACACCCCCGCGAACGGGGCCCGGCGCCGCCGACGCAGCAGCACGGTCAACTCGGCGGCGCGCTCGGCGACCCCCCGGACGCGCAGGACGACCCCCAGCGCCTCATGGCGGAAGAGCGCGGCCCCCTGGCCGTCGCGGACAGGCTCGAACATCAACGAAACGCTATCAAACCTCTTTTTCGCCTGGTAGGCTTCAACTACTTTTCGACTACCGAACGAAAACCGGGAGGGACCATGACCGACACCACCGCACGGCCCGCCGTCGCCGAGCCCGACGCCTGGCGCACCTGGGGCGACGCCGAGTACGGCGCGTGGGCCGACGAGGTCCGGCGCCTCGCCGCCGAGCAGGACGCCGTGATCCTCGCCCACAACTACCAACTCCCCGCGATCCAAGACGTCGCCGACCACGTCGGCGACTCGCTCGCCCTCTCGCGGCTGGCCGCGGCGTCCCCGAGGTCGACGATCGTCTTCGCCGGCGTCCATTTCATGGCCGAGACCGCGAAGATCCTCTCCCCCGGCAAGCGCGTCCTCATCCCGGACGCCACGGCGGGCTGCTCGCTGGCCGACACCATCACCGCCGACCAGCTCCGCGCGTGGAAGGCCGAGCATCCGGACGCCGTCGTGGTCTCCTACGTGAACACGACCGCCGAGGTGAAGGCCGAAACCGACATCTGCTGCACGTCGTCGAACGCGGTCGAGGTCGTCCAGTCGATCCCGGCCGAGCGGGAGATCCTGTTCTGCCCCGATCAGTTCCTGGGGGCGCACGTGCGCCGCATGACCGGGCGCGACAACATTCACGTCTGGCTGGGCGAGTGCCACGTGCACGCCGACATCTCGCCGGCCGACCTCGAGGCCACGGTGCGCGCCAACCCCGACGCCGAGCTCTTCGTCCACCCCGAGTGCGGCTGCACGACGTCGGCCCTCTGGCTGGCCGGGCGGGGCGAGCTGCCCGCCGAGCGGACGCACATCCTGTCCACCGGCGGCATGCTCGATCAGGCGCGGGCCACGCACGGGGGCCGCGTCCTCGTGGCCACCGAGGTGGGCATGCTGCACCAGTTGCGCAAGGCGTCCCCGGGCACGGATTTCGTGCCCGTGAACCCCCGCGCTGCCTGCCCGTACATGCAGCAGAACACGCCGCCGAAGCTGCTGCGGAGCCTCCGTGAGGGCGTCGACGAGGTCCGGGTCGACCCGGCCATCGCCGAGCGCGCCCGGCGTGCGGTGGAGCGCATGGTCGCGATCGGGCGTCCGGGCGGCGGGGAGTGATCGGCATGCGGATGCTCAGGGAACTGGCCGCGCCGGCACCCCGATGGCGGCGCCGCACGGACGTGGTGGTGGTCGGCACCGGTGCCGGCGGCCTGGCCGCGACGCTCCGCCTCGCCAAGGCGGGGCTCGCGACCGAGGTGGTCACGCGCGCGGGCGTCACCGACACGGCGACCGCGTGGGCTCAGGGCGGGTTGGCGGCGGTGTGGTCGGCGTCCGATTCGCCGGGCCAGCACGTGGCCGACACGCTGGAGGCCGGCGCCGGGCTCTGCGACCCGGCGGCCGTCTGGCAGCTCGTCCTGGGAGCCCCGGACGCCGTCCGGCGGCTCATCGGGCTGGGTGCGTCTTTCGATCGGGACGCCTCCGGCCGGCTCGACCTGCATCTGGAGGGCGGCCACCGTACGCGGCGCATCCTGCACGCGCACGGGGACGGCAGCGGCGCCGAGGTCGAGCGCGCGCTCGCCGAGGCGCTGGCCGGCGCGACGGCGGCGTCCGGGGTGCGGGTCTCCACGCGGACGCGGCTCGTCGACCTGCTCACGGACGCCTCCGGCGCCTGCTGCGGCGTCCGGGTGCTGGACGCCGACGGCTGGCTGGGCGAGATCGAGGCGGCGGCGGTGGTGCTGGCGTCCGGGGGCGTCGGGCAGGCGTGGTCGACGACCACGAACCCGCCCGTGGCGACGGGCGACGGCCTCGCCGCCGCCTGGCGGGCGGGGGCGGCGGTGCGGGACGTGGAGTTCGTCCAGTTCCACCCGACGCTGCTCGTGGTTCCCGACGGGTTCCGACGGGTCGGCGACCGGGGCGTCCTCGTCTCCGAGGCGGTCCGCGGCGAGGGCGCGCGGCTGCTGGACGCCGGCAGGCGTCCGGTGATGGCGGGCGTCCACCCGCTCGGCGACCTCGCGCCGCGCGACGTGGTGTCGGCGGCGCTGGAGGCGCGGATGGCCGCGACGGGGGCGTCCCACTGCCTGCTGGACGCCACCGGCTTCGGCAAGGAGCGCTGGCAGCGGCAGTTCCCGGGCATCCTCGCGCTCTGCCGCGAGCGGGGGGTCGACCCGGTGCGCGAGCCGATCCCAGTGCGTCCGGGGGCGCACTACCACTGCGGCGGCGTGGCCGCCGACCTCGACGGGCGCACGAGTCTGCCCGGGTTGTTCGCGGTCGGCGAGGTCGCGGCGACGGGCGTCCAGGGGGCGAACCGCCTGGCGTCCAACTCGATCACGGAGGCCCTGGTCGCGGGAGATCGGGCGGGCGCGCTGCTCGTCGGGGACCGGTTCGCGCTCGAGGCGGGGCGTCCGGCGAGGCGGGCGTCCGGGTCGTGCCTGGCCGCGGGCGTGGTGGCGGACGTCCGGGCGGCCATGGACGCCGGCGCCTCCGTCTACCGGACCGAAGAAGGCCTCACCGACGCGCTCGCCGCGCTCGCGCGAGCCGAGGCGTCCCGGGGGCCGCTCGGGCACGCCGCGCTCGACGCAACGAACCTGCACACCGTCGCCACCCTCGTGGCGACCGCGGCCTTGCGCCGCACCGAGTCGCGCGGCTGCCACCGCCGCGCCGATCATCCCGAGCCGTCGTCCGACTGGCTGGGCCGCCTCACCTGGCGCCTCGGCGACGACGGCCCCCAGCGCGACTGGGAACCGCTCAGCACGCACCTGCCCGCCGACCTTCGAGAGGACGCCGCATGACCACCATCGCTTCCCGCCCCGTCGTCGACGCGCTGGCCCGCGCCGGACTGCCCGCCGACGAGGTGCTCGCCGTCGTCGAGCGCACCCTGGACGAAGACCTCGCCTGGGGCCCCGACGTCACCACCGAGGCCACGCTGCCGGCCGAGGCGTCCGGGACGGCCGACGTCGTCGCGCGCCAGCCCGGCTGCCTCGCGGGCCTGCCGGTGGCCGCGCTCGTCGTGGAGACCCTCGCCGCCCGCCAGGGAGCCGACGTCACGGTCGACCTGGTCGCCGCCGACGGCGACCGGGTGCGTCCGGGGGACGTCGTGCTCACCGTCAGCGGACCGTTGCGCTGCCTGCTGACCGCCGAGCGGACCATGCTGAACCTGCTCGGGCAGCTCTCCGGGGTGGCGACGGCCACGGCCGCGTGGACCGACGCGCTCGCCGGCACGCAGGCGCGGGTGCGCGACACCCGCAAGACCGTGCCGGGGCTGCGCGTGCTGCAGAAGTACGCGGTGCGCTGCGGCGGGGGCGTCAACCACCGCATGGGGCTCGGCGACGCGGCCCTCATCAAGGACAATCACGTCGCCGCGGCCGGATCGGTGCGCGCCGCCTTCGAGGCGGTGCGCCGCGTCGCCCCGGGGGTCGCGGTCGAGGTGGAGTGCGACACGCTCCCCCAGGTCCGGGAGGCGATCGACGCGGGGGCCGACCTGCTGCTGCTCGACAACATGACGCCCGACGAGCTGAGCGAGGCCGTGCGGCTCTGCCGGCCGGCGGGCGTCCGGACGGAGGCGTCCGGGGGCTTGACGCTGGCGGACGCCGCGTCCGTCGCGGCGTCGGGCGTCGACTACGTCTCGGTGGGCGGGCTCACGCACTCCGCGCCGGTGCTCGACCTGGGCCTCGATCTGCGGGCGTGATGGCCCGCCCGTGAGGCGAGGGCGGGGCTGGTCAGCCCTCGTACGGGTGGAACTTGTACGTCACGCGCGGCACGGCCATCAGGTCGGCGACGGCCTCGCGCCACGTGAGGTAGTGCTCCTGCGTCTTGTGGTACTCGAGGTCGTCGTCGGCGGCGTACTGCTCGACCAGCACGAACCGGTTCGGGTCGTCGACCGACCGGTGCAGGTCGAACACCTGCACCCCCGGCTCCTGGCGGCTGGCCTCGGCGTTGGCGAGGCTGGCGGCGATGAAGGCGTCCGCGCCGCCGTCGACGACCTGGACATTGCAGTGCACGATCAGCATGCGCCACATTGTTCCGTCGCCCAGGACGGCCCGCAATCTGCTGCACAACCGTCCAGCGCCGCTACCCCTTGGACGCCTTCGCGGCCGCCTTCATCTCCTTCTTGTGCTCGCGGACGAGCCGCAGGGTCTCCGGCGACGTGATGTCGGCGACGGACCGGTGCCCGTCCTGACCGAAGTCGCCGGCAGCCTCGCGCCAGCCGTCGGGCGTGACGCCCCACTGCTTGCCGAGCAGGGCGACGAAGATTCGCGCCTTCTGCTCGCCGAAGCCCGGCAGCGCGCCGATCAGCTTCTTCAGCTCCCGCCCGGTGGACGCCGCCGCGAACAGGTTCGCGGCGTCCGCGTCCCAGGAATCGACCAGGATGCGGCAGAGGTTCTGCACGCGCTCGGCCATCGCCTTCGGGAACCGGTGGATCGCGGGCGTCCGGGAGCACAGCGCGACGAACTCGCCCGGATCCATCGCGGCGATGGTCGCGACATCGAGGCGTCCGCCCAACCGCTCGGCCAGCACCGCCGGCCCCGAGAACGCCTTCTCCATGGTGACCTGCTGATCGAGCAGCATCCCGATGAGCAGGGCGTTCGCGTCGGTGGCGAGCAGCCCGTCGGCGTCGGGGTCGCCGGTGAGGTACAGGGTGCGGGGCATCGGTGATCCTTCGGTCGGGCCGGTGGGAGGAGGCTACTCGAACAGCACGTACTCCGGCTGCGGCGTCAGGGCCATCACCTGCTCGGGGGTCATGAGCACCCACTTGCCCTTGGAGTCCTCCTCGTAGAAGAGCTTGAACCCCTTGTGGACGTACTCCGGCGTCCGCTTCACGATGACGTTGTACGTCTCGGTCTTCATCTTCTCCGAGCCGATCCCGTCGATCGACTTGATGTACACCAGCCCCGGGTGCGGCTTCAGGGCGGTCTCGTCGGTGACGATCTGCACGTGGAGCTGGTGATACAGGAACACCTTCTCCGGCAGGTTGTTGTCGGTCACGATCTTGCTGGTGAACTCGGCGCACTCGTTGAGCTCCTGGCCGGTCACGTGCCCGAACACGGACCCTGGCCGCTGGCCCTCGCTCACGGCCCACTCGGGGTCGAGCGCGAGGCCGACGTCGGGCTCCTTCAGCCACTTCTCGTAGTACTTCACCTCGTCGATGAACTTCGCGCGCCCCGGTTGGATGTTCAGCAGCAGGATCGCCTTGTGCTGGCGGGCCACGTCCAGCCACTGCTGGATGATCTTGTCGTCGACGCGGGTGCGGTACATGCCGTCCTTGCCGGGCTTGCCGTGGACCATCGTGGCGATGAGCTCCATGGTCGGCATGAGCTCGCGTCCGGCGCGGTAGGGCTGGCCGCGCTCCTCCATCTCGGTCATGCGCTCGTTGATGTCGCCGATGCCGAGGCGTCCGAGGGCCTTCGCGCCCGGGTAGCCCGAGTAGCCGAACAGCCGGTACCGCGGGAAGAACTCCCGGCCACCGCGCGGCAGTTCGGGCGCCGAGGCGGTCGGGGACGCCGTGGCGTC
>NZ_JBDHZL010000128.1:0-6873 GCF_039811905.1 Nigerium sp.
GAAACGCTGCAGGCGTTCCGCGGCTTACTGCAGGCGTTCTCGAAACGCTGCAGGCGTTTCCGCCCAGACCGGGGCCCGGGACGCCGATCGCCGGCACCATGACGGCCCCGGCGGGCAGCGCGCGGGACCCTGTTGTTTGCTCACGAGGCGTGGGCAAGCCATAGCCGGTCGCGTCCCACCGGGGGCAGAGGTGCCGGGGGCAAGGGCGCTGGCCAGGGGCGCTGGCGAGGGGCGCCGGGCAGGGGCGCGGGGCAGGGGCGCCGGGCAAGGGCGCTGGCCAGGGGCGCCAGAGGCGCCAAGGCAGGGGTGGCCGGGGGAGGGAGGCGGCTGGGTCAGGGGCGGCCTGGCAGGGGTGGCGTGTCAGGTGTGGCGTGCCGGGCGGGGCCCTCCCGACGGGTCACTGCGCGTCGGGCGGGTAGGTCACCACCCCGTCGTCGACCACGGGCGTCGCCCCCCACGCGCCCAACTCGTGGAGCCGCGGGGCGGCGTCCCCCATGAGGTGCCAGACCTGCCCGCCGCGGGCGGTCAGGGTGTTCGCGATGAGCGAGCGGTGGCAACGCCACGGCATCGGCTCGCCGCACAGCAGGGCGACGCGGTGCTCGTCGGCCAGGGACGCCAGCCGCGCGATCCCCGCCTCGTACTCGTCGGAGAGCGTGTAGTCCGCGTAGCGGTGGAAGCTGTCGTTCGTCCAGCCGCCGTTGACGGCCGGGTCCACCGGCTGCTTCGGACGCCGCCCGCCGAGCTCGGGCAGGTGCAGATAGCCGATGCCGGCGTCCTCGAGCCAACCGGGCAGGACGTCGCGCCCGAACTGGGGGCTGCGGCGTGACCCCGGCTGCGCACGGACGTCGGCGATCAGGTCCACGTCCTGGCCCAGCAACGGGCGCAGGAAGGCGTCCTGGGGGCACGTCCAGTGGCCGATGGTCCAGAACTCGCGGTCGCTCACCCGTCCCATTGTCCACGCGGCGTGAGAAGGCGCCGTGCGAAAGACCCGCCTGACAGACCCCGCCTGAAAGACGACGCGGGGCGGTGCCCACGGCCCCCGGACGCCCACCCGGCTAGCCCACGAACACGCGCCCCTCGGCGTCCGTGGTGACGGGCCACGTGCGCAGCGCGGGCTGTTCGCCGTTGGTGCACGCGCCGGTCTCCAGGTCGTACGCGTACTGGTGCAGCGGGCAGATCACGACGCGCTCGTCGGCCTGGCCGTCGGCGATGGGTCCGCCGCGGTGGGGGCAGACGGCCTGGACGGCGTGGAGCCGGCCCGACCGCATCCGGAACACGGCGACCTGCTCGCCGTCGACCAGGAACACCCGCGCCTGGTCGGTGGGCAGGTCGGCCAGCGTGCAGACGGCCTCGGCGGTGGTCTCAGGCATGGGCGGACTCCTCGGTCTCCTCGGTCCGGACGACGGCGAACACGGTGCTGGGACGCTCAGTCATGCGCGGGCTCCCTGATCGGCACGAGCGGCAGCGGGATCAGCGGCAGCGTGGACTCGAACTGGCCCGGCGTCCGCGGCTCGCGGCGCTCGAGCCAGGGGTCGACGTAGGCGTCCACGGACGCCTGCATGCGCACGTCGAGCCCGGCGGCGAGGCCGTCGCGGTCGTCCACGATGATCGCCCGGATCTCCTCCAGGCCGATGCGCGGCACGAACTTGCAGCTCCGCTCCAGCCAGTTGGCGTTCTCCCGGTAGTACTGCATGAACCGCCCGACGAGCCGGATGACCGTCTCTTCGTCGTCGACCGTCGCGAGCAGGTCGCCCTTGCGGATCTCCGTCGCGGCCCCGCCGCCGATGTAGATCTCCCACGAGCCGCCCTCGATCGCGACGATGCCGACGTCCTTGATGTAGCTCTCCGCGCAGTTGCGCGGGCAGCCCGAGACGGCGAGCTTCATCTTCGCGGGGGATTCGAGCCCCTGGTAGCGCGTCTCCAGGTCGATGCCGAGCTGCGTGGAGTCGTTCGTGCCGAACCGGCAGAACGTCTTGCCGACGCAGGTCTTCACGGTCCGGAACGACTTGCCGTACGCGTAGCCCGACGGCATGTCGAGGTCGGCCCACATCTTCGGCAGATCCTCCTTGCGGACGCCGAGCAGGTCGATCCGCTGACCGCCGGTCAGCTTCACCAGCGGCACCTCGTACTTGTCGGCCACGTCGGCGATGCGCCGCAACTGGTCGGGCGACGTGACGCCGCCCTTCATCTGCGGGACGACCGAGAACGTGCCGTCCTTTTGGATGTTCGCGTGCACGCGGTCGTTGATGAACCGCGCGTCCCGCTCGTCGACGTAGTCGGCGCCCCACATCATCTTCAGCAGGGACGCCAGCCCCATCTTCGACTTCGCGTCGTCCTTGCCCTCGGGGGCGAGCGCGGCGAACACCGCGCTGACCGAGCGCAGGTTCTGCGCCCGGATCGCCGCCATCAGGGACGCCTTGTCCAGCGGCACGCCCGGCACGTAGTAGGACGCCGCGGCGTCCACCGTGAGGGCGTCGCCGGCCGCCCACTCGACGATCTGCGCGACCATGCCCTTGCAGGAGCCGCAGCCCTTGCCCGCGCGGGTCAGGTCCATCACCTGCCCGACCGAGGTGCAGCCCTTGTCGCGCACGGCAGAGACGATCGTGCCCTTGTCGACGCCGTTGCAGTTGCAGACCTGCGCGCCGTCGGACAGCTCGGCGATGCTCGTCTCCTCGGCGGGGCCACCGAGGTCGAACATGAGGGAGACGCGCTCTTCGGGGAGGGGGAGCCCCTGGTCGTAGGCCTGCGTCAGGAAGGCGGCCTTCCGCGAGTCGCCCAGCATCGTCGCGCCGATGACCTTGTTGTCGCGCACGATGATCGACTTGTACACGCCCCGGCTCGGCTCGCTGAACACGATCTGCTCGTCGTCGGGACGCTCGGGGCTCTGGATGCCCATCGCGGCGACGTCCAGGCCCGCGACCTTGAGCTTCGTGGCCGTCCGCGTGCCGGTGTAGGTGGCGTCCGGGTGCGCGCCGGTGATCTGGTCGGCCAGCACGACGGCCTGCTCCCACAGCGGCGCGACCAGGCCGTACACCTCGCCGCGGTGCTGGACGCACTCGCCCACGGCGAACACGTCGGGGTCGTCGACCGTGCGCATCGTGTCGTCGACCACGATGGCCCGCGACACGGTGAAACCGCTCGTCAGCGCCACGGCCGTCTCCGGACGGATGCCCGCCGTCACCACGAGCATGTCGGTCTCGAGGTCGTCGTGGCCCTGCAGCTTCACGCCGCGCACCGGCTCGCGGAAGCCGCCGATGACGCCGACCGTCCGGCACTCGGTGAGCACGGTGATGCCGAGCCGCTCGATCGCACCGCGCAGGACGTCGCCGCCGGCGGCGTCCAACTGCTGGTTCATGAGGGTGGCCCGGCTGTGGACGACCGTCACGTCGAGCCCCTGCCGCGCGAGGCCGTGCGCGGCCTCGAGGCCGAGCAGGCCGCCGCCGAGGACGACGGCGCGGCGATGCTGGGCGGCGTAGTTGAGCATCGCCCGCGTGTCCTCGATCGTGCGGAAGCCGAAGACGCCCTGGCGCAGCTCGCCGTGCCGGTCCTTGATGCCGGGGATGTCGGGGATGAACGAGTGGCTGCCCGTCGCGAAGATCAGCTTGTCGTACGCGGTCTGCGCGCCGTCGTCGGAGAAGACCACCTTCGCGAACCGGTCGACGCGCGTCACCCGGACTCCGGCGTGCAGCGTGATGTCGTGCTCGGTGTACCACTCGATCGTGTTGAGGAAGATGTCGGCGTCGCTCTCCTCGCCCGCGAGCACGTGGGAGAGCATGATGCGGTTGTAGTTGCCCCACGGCTCGGCGCCGAACATCGTGATGTCGAACAGGTCGCCGCCGCCCCGGGTGAGGATCTCCTCCACCGTGCGCGCGCCCGCCATGCCGTTGCCGATGACGACCAGACGCTGCTTGTTCGCCATCAGACCTCCACCAGGCCGAGGTCGACCACGATCGTGCCGCTCACCCCGTCCGGCGCGGCGACCTGCAGCTCGACGACGGTGCCGCCGATGAGGTCCTCGACGATGCGCAGCGGCACGTGCACGGAGCCCTTGGCGCCGATGGGGAACAGGCGCACGGGGACGCCGTCCTTCACCAGCGAGACCACCGCGAGTTCGTCGCTGGAGTTGCCGCCGCGGAAGTAGACGGCCTGGGCCACGACGCCGTCGGGGACGGTGTGGGTCAGCTCGGCGTCGACGGCCTGGGGGGCCGCGAGGCCGGCGCCGGAGAAGTCGTACGCACCCTGCAGGAAGACGTTCTGGGAGATCATGCGACCATCGTGCGCGAGCGATATGACGGATTTGATGAGGCCGTGTGTCGATGCTGTGACATCCCTCTCACGCGATCGAGCCCGGTTCGGAGGACGCGCAGCCGCCGGCCGGGGCCAGAATGGGCGTCATGAGCATGGTGACCGGCCTCGCGGAGCTGCGGGCCTCCGACCTCGATCGCGCCGGCGGCAAGGGCGCGAACCTCGGCGAGCTGCTGGCGGGCGGCTTCGACGTGCCGCCCGGCTTCGTCGTCACGACGGACGCCTACCGCCGCTTCGTGACCGACGCCGGCATCGGCGACCAGATCGTCCGGGCGGCGGCCGACTGGGCGCCCGCCGACGTGGAGGCGCTGGCCGCCCGGCTGATCGCGGACGCCGACTGGCCCGAGGGCCTCGCGGACGCCGTCACGGCGTCCTACGACGGGCTGGGGGAGTCGGTGCCGGTGGCCGTCCGGTCGTCGGCGACCGCCGAGGACCTCGGCGGCGCGAGCTTCGCGGGGCAGCAGGAGACGTACCTGAACGTCCGCGGCCGCGAGGCCGTGCTGGACGCCGTCCGGCGCTGCTGGGCGTCCGGCTGGGGGGCCCGCGCGGTCGAGTACCGGCGCCGGGCGGGCTTCGCGCCCGCCGACGTCGCCGTGGCCGTCGTCGTGCAGACGATGGTGGAGGCGGAGGCGTCCGGGGTCATGTTCACGGCGAACCCCGACAACGGCCGCGTCGAGCAGACCGCGCTGAACGCCGCCTGGGGCCTGGGGGAGTCGGTCGTGTCGGGCACGGTCACCCCCGACACGCTCGTCGTGGAGCCGGCGTCCGGGCGGGTGGTGCAGCGCGTCACCGCCGACAAGGCCGTCTGGACGCGGCCGCGCGCCCAGGGCACCGTCACCGAGGCGGTCCCCGAGGAACGCCGTCGCGAGCCCGTGCTGACCGACGCCGAGGCCGTCGAGCTCGCGCGCCTCGGCGAGCGGATCGAGGCGCATTTCGGCGCCCCGCAGGACGTCGAGTGGGCGCGGGCCGGCGGCCGGTTCGTCGTGCTGCAGAGCCGCCCGATCACCGCGCTGCCGCCGCGGGTCGGGGACGTCCCGACCGACTGGCCGATCGAGGATCCGACGGGGATGTACGTGCGGGCGTCCATCATCGAACAGATGCCCGACCCGCTGTCGCCGCTGTTCGCCGACCTCGTCCCGGACGCCGTCGTCCGCTCGCTGGGGGCCCTCTTCGACGAGCTGGCAGGGGTTCGACTCCCCGACGTGGCGTTCCCGCTGATCAACGGCTACCCGTACTACTACTACTCGCGCGCGACGTTCCTGCGGCTGCTCGCGCAGACGCCCGGCTTCCTCGGCCGCGTCCTGGGGCCGCGGTCGTCTCTGCAGCCCGTGAATCGGTGGCGCGAGACCTCCCTGCCGGCCTACCGCGACGTCGTCGCCCGCTGGGACGACCGCGACCTGCGTCCGCTGTCCGACGCCGCGCTGGTCGCCGGGCTCCAGGAACTGCTGCACGCCGGCTGCGTGTACTACACGGCCGTCCAGGCGGTCATCCCGTTCACGTCGATGAACGACGTCCTGTTCGCGGCGGCGTACACCCGGCTTGCGCGGCGTCCGGGCGACCCGGAGCCCGCGGCGTTCGTCGTCGGGTTCGACGCCCAGCCGATCCGCGCCGACAAGGGGGCCTACGACCTGGCCCGGTGGGCGTCCGGGCAGCCGGGGCTGCCCGACGCGCTGCGCGCCGGTGACCTGGCCGGCCTCGATCCGTTCGTCGCGAGCGCCTGGCGGACGCGCCTGGACGCCTACCTGCGCGAGTTCGGGCACACGACCGCGAACCTCGACTTCATGGCGCCCGTCCCGGCCGACGACCCGACGCCGGTGCTGGACGCCGTCCGCTTCTACCTCGACTCCGACGCCGACCCGCACGCCCGGCAGCGCGCGCTCGCTCAGACCCGCGAGCGGGTCACGCGCGAGCTCCTCGCCCGTCTCGACCCGGTGCGGCGCGCCCTCATCGGGGCGCTGCTGCGCCGGGCCCAGCGGGACGCCCCCGTCCGCGAGGAGGCCCTCGCCGACCAGGGCCTCGCCTGGCCGGCGATGCGGCGCATCTGCGCCGAACTGGGGCGCCGGCTCGTCGCGGCCGGGACGATCGCGGAGGCGTCCGACGTGTACTGGCTGCGCGCGGCGGAGTTGAGCGAGGCGGAGCTGAGCGAGGCGTCCGATCTGCGGGCGATCGTCGAGGAGCGCAAGGCGACCTGGCGCGGCCAGCGGCGGGCCACGCCGCCGCAGATCCTGCCCGAGGCGCAGTGGCTGCGCTGGTTCGGCTCGATGATGCCCGCCCGGACGGACGCCGTCGACGGCGGCCCCCTCCGCGGCACGGCGTCCAGCGGAGGCCGTGTGACGGCGACCGCCCGCGTCGTGATGGGACCGGAGGACTTCGCGTCCCTCGACGCGGGCGAGGTGCTCGTCGCGCCGATCACGACGCCGGCGTTCACGCCGCTGTTCGCGCGGGCGTCCGGGGTCGTGACCGACATCGGCGGCCCGCTGTCGCACAGCTCGATCGTGGCGCGCGAGTACGGCATCCCCGCGGTGCTGGGCACCGCGGTCGCCACGCGGCGCATCCGTTCCGGCGACC
>NZ_JBDHZL010000129.1:0-6851 GCF_039811905.1 Nigerium sp.
GCCGCACGGGCGTGGGATCGGCGGTGGACCTGCGTCTGCTTCAGCGTCCCCGAGGGCGACCGCGCGCGCCGCGACCGCCTCCGTCACGGTCTGAAGTGGCGCGGCTTCGGCCACCTACCGGCCGGCATGTGGGTCTCGGCGCGCGTCGGCCTCGAGGAGGTACGCCGGCTCTTCGCCGAGAACGCCGTGAGCGACTACCTGGCGGTGCGCGTGGACGCCGACGAACTCGTCGGCGTCGATCCGCTCACCGCCTGGGATCTCGACGAACTCGCGCGCGTCTACGAGCCCTTCCTGGACGCCTTCGGCTCGCTCGCCCGGGACGCCGAAAGCGGGTCACTGGCACCGGCGGACGCGTTCGCGGCGAACATCCGGGTGGTGGACGCCTGGCGGGCGTCCCCGTGGCAAGACCCGGACCTCCCCGACGAATTGCTTCCGCCCGGTCACGGAGCCCTGGCGGCGTCCGAACTCTTCCAGCGGCTCTTCCGCGCCACCCTGCCGGGCGCGCAGTCGGCCCTGGACGATCTGATCGCCGAGGAAGCCCCCCACCTCAGCGGACGCCTCCGCGTCGGCGGCCTCCTCGGCCGCCCCCCGGGCAATCCTCAGTGAGGCGTTTCTGCCCCTCCAACGGCAGGACGCCTCAGCGCACCTCACACACCCAACGCGTCGGCGAGTTCGGCAAACAACCTCGCCACCCCCGCCGGACCGTCGACGACGACGTCGGCCAGCTCGACCAGGGCGTCCTGCTCGTCGGATCCGGAGCAGATCAGCAGCCCCTTCAGGCCCTCACGACGCAGTTCCCTCACCGCCCGGAAGGCGGCCACGTCGCCCAGGTCGTCGCCGGCGAAGATCACCACCGCCGGACGCACCTCCCCCACGAGCGCCCGGACGGCGTCCCCCTTGTCGACGCCCTCCCCACGGATCTCCAGCACGTTCTTCCCCGGCTCGACGACGAGCCCGTGCCGCGCGGCCAGCTCGTACACCGGCCCCTCCAGGGCGGCGAACGCCCCGGCCGGGTCGGGCAGCGCGCGCGTGTGGACGCCGATCGACAGCCGCTTGTCCTCCACCCGCGCCGCCTCGACGCCGGCCGCACGCAGCACCCCCGGCAGCTCGGCCTTCACGTCCTCCAGCCCCGCGGGCGGCTCGGGCTCCAGATACTCCCCGGACGCGGCGTCCCACCGCTCCTGCCCGTACAACCCGAGCACCGACATGCCCCGCAGCCCGGCGTCCCCGTCGAGCCGGCCGAGCTGCACGGCTTTGCGCGCGACGCGTCCGGTGACGATCGCGATCTTCCCCAGGACGCCGCCCAGCCGGCTCAGCGCGGCGATGGTCGCCGGGTCGGCGTACGCCTCGTCGGGGTTCAGGACGATCGGCGACAGCACCCCGTCGAAGTCGCTGCAGAGCAGCGTCCCGCCCGGGTTCGCGACGATGGACTGCCAGGCGCGGCGTCCCTCTTCGGTGACGATGGACACGGGCGTCCCCCTCAAAGTGGGTAGCGGTTGAGCCTTGCAGTTCCTAAGTTAGGGGTGGAGGTGGGCGAAGTGAACGGCAATTCTTCCAACGGGTCCCCTGAAAGCTACACAGCATCGTTCGTCGTCGTGGCGAACCGCCTGCCGGTCGAGCGGGTGCAGAACGACGGCGAAACCTCCTGGCGAACCGCGCCCGGCGGGCTCGTCACGGCCCTCGAACCGGTCATGAAGGCGAACGAGGGCGCGTGGATCGGGTGGCACGGCGCCCCCGACGAGACGCTCAGCCCGTTCGAGGCCGACGGCATCAAGCTCGTCCCCGTGCCGCTTTCGGCGGGCGAGGTCGAGGAGTACTACGAGGGCATGTCGAACGCGACGCTCTGGCCGCTGTACCACGACTCGGTCGCGTTCCCCGAGTTCCACCGCGAGTGGTGGGACGCGTACGTCGCCATCAATCGTCGCTTCGCGGACGCCGCGGCCCAGACCGCGGAGCCGGACGCCACCGTCTGGGTGCAGGACTACCAGTTGCAGCTCGTCCCCCAGATGCTCCGCGACCAGCGCCCGGATCTGAAGATCGGGTTCTTCCTCCACATCCCGTTCCCACCGGCCGAGCTGTTCCAGCAGCTGCCGTGGCGCCGGCAGATCCTGGAGGGCCTGGCCGGCTCCGACCTCGTCGGATTCCAGACGCCGAGCGCCGCCCACAACTACCTCCGCCTCCTGCGCACCGCGCTCGGCTACGCGACGAAGCGCGACGGGTTCTCCACCCCCGACGGACGCCACGCCCGCGCGGCCGCCTACCCGATCTCCATCGACTCCGAAGCGTTCGAGTCGCTGTCGAACTCGCCCGAGGTCGTCGCCCGAGCCAAGGAGCTCCGCCAGGAGTTGGACGCCAAGACCGTCTTCTTCGGCGTCGACCGCCTCGACTACACGAAGGGCCTGCGGCAGCGAATCCGCGCGTTCGGCGAGCTCTTCAAGGACGGCGAGCTCGACCCCGACGAGGCGGTGTTCGTGCAGGTGGCGACGCCGTCCCGCGAACGCGTCGAGGAGTACAAGCGGCTCCGCGACGACATCGAACTGCTGGTCGGGCGCATCAACGGCGACATGGGTCGTGTCGGACGCGCCCCCATCACCTACCTGCACACCTCGCTGCCGCGAGCCGAGATGGCCGCGATGTACCGGATCGCCGACGTGATGGTGGTGACGCCCCTGCGCGACGGCATGAACCTGGTCGCGAAGGAGTACCTCGCCTGCCGCCCCGGGAACACGGGCGCGCTCGTGCTCAGCGAGTTCGCCGGCGCCGCGCTCGAACTGAAGCGCAGCTACCAGGTGAACCCATACGACATCAACGGCATGAAAGAGACGATCCTGCAGGCGATGAACGATTCGCCCGACCGCAAGCGCCGGCGCATGCGCGCGCTGCGCCGGCAGGTCTTCACCCACGACATCAACCGCTGGGCGGAGACCTTCCTGCACGACCTGGCCGTCCACGACCCCGACGAGCCGGACGCCGACTGACCCGCGCGGCGCCCGGCCGCTCGGGTCAGCCCACCTCGACGAAGCGCACCCAGTTGGCGCCCGCGCCCGTCCGGACGCGGCCCTCCTGCTCCAGGACGCCGTCGTCACCGACCGCGTACAGGCTCGCCTGCGTCGACTCCTCGCCGACCGCCACCAGATGGACGCCGTCGGGCGCCACGCCGAACCCGCGCGGCTGCTTCTCGGTCTCGGCGAGCGCCAGGACGCCGCGGAACGACCCGTCCTCCCCCAGCGCCACCGTGGCCAGCGTCGACTCGGTGCGCTCGGAGCAGACCAGGAACCGCTCGTCGCGCGCGAGGTGCAGGTCGGCGCCCCAGACGAGGTGCCCCTCGACCGGGTCGGCCCCGAACACGCTCTGCCGCAGCCCGGCGTCGGTGTCGTAGGCCGCCACCTCCTCCTCCACGGTGAGCGTGCCGTCGGACGCCCGCGCCAGCCGGAACGCCTTCCCCGTGAACTCGGTCATCAGGTAGGCCGCGTCCTCCGCGGCGTTGAGAATCAGGTGCCGCGGCCCGCTGCCCTGCGGCAGCTCGACGGTCGGCGGGTCGAGCGGCGTCAGCAGGCCGCCGCCGAGGCGGTACTGCGCCACCAGGTCGGCCCCCAGGGAGACGAAGTAGGCGCAGCCGTCCGAGGACGTGACCACGCAGTGCAGGTTCGGGAATTCGACGGACGCCGTCGGCGTCCCCACGACACCGTCCGTGACCGGCCACACGTGGCCCACGCCGCCGCCGTAGCTGGCGCCGAGCAGCGACTTCCGGTCGGGCGAGAGCGCGAGGTAGGTGACGGAGGCGTCCACCTCCACCTCGGACTCCTGCGTCAGCTCGCCCGTCGACGGGTCGAGCGCGAGCGTGAGGATGCGGTTCGGCTCCTCCTCGGTGGCCTTCACGCCCGCGTAGACGCGGAGGGCTTCGGCGTCCACCGCGAACGTGCTGCTCGGCGCGGGCAGGGCGTTGGACGCGAGGTAGCGCAGGGACGCGGGGCTGGCCGCGGCGTCCAACTCGAACGCGGAGACGGTCGCGTCGCCCGCATTGGCGATCAGGACGAGGGTGCTAGTCATGTCCCCACCCTAGACAGCGGGCAACCGTCCGGAAAAGCGCGGGGCAACCGCCCGAGCGACGCGGGGTCCGCCCGAAAAGCGCAGCCGCCGCGTCGCCCGGGGCGACGCGGCGGCTGTGAGCTCGCTCGGTGCGTGCTTCGTCAGCGGATGAGGGTGATGTTCGCGGCCTGAAGGCCCTTGGGGCCCTGCTGGACCTCGAACTCGACCTTGTCGTTCTCGTTCAGAGAACGGAAGCCCTTCGCGTTGATCGCGGAGTAGTGGGCGAAGACGTCGGCCGAGCCGTCGTCGGGGGAAATGAAGCCGAAGCCCTTGTCAGCGTTGAACCACTTGACGGTTCCGGTAGCCATGATGTGTTTCTACTCTCTTGAGAAGGTGGACGCCCGGGGTGGACGCCCGTTGGTGGTGCAGATGCTCAAAACGTCTTCTCAATAAAATTGGCGGCCCCCCGAGGGGTAGCCGCGAAATCCTGCAAAGAACGCTATAACTTCAACAACCACTGTCCACCCTACACGAGACGGTGGCCTCCTCGAGGGCGGGGGTCACTGGTCGGAAGCAGTCCTAACCTTTACTGACAAGGTAATCCACCCGTTCGGGCGGGATGGGTACGATGCGGTCCATGCCCGAGACACGCACCTACGAAAGCTCCGACGACGACCCGTTCGGCAAGGCCGTCCGGGAGGCGATCGGTGGCGACGTCCGTCCCAACCGCCCCGGGGAGGCCAAGGACGCCGCGGGCGGCGGCGAGCGCGCGGCGTCCCCCGAGAAAGCACGCCCGACGACGCGCTCCACGCTCCCGTCGTCCACGCTCGGCAGCTTCACGTTCGCGCGCCCCCAGAAGCCGACGCCGGGGGCGTCCGGCGAGAACGAGGGCGGCTCCCACGCCTAACGCGCAACGCCGACGACGCCGCGAGCACACCGGGACGCGCGGCGCAGTTAGCATGGATTACGACTTTCGTGCAATTGAGCCCTGACGGTCTCGGTGGTTGGATCAGGGTAAGTGCATCTGACTACGTGCGTCTCAGAGAGGATCCGTCATGACAGAGAAGTCCGGCCCCGGTAACGCCCAGCCCCCCGCCGATCTGAACACCAGCGGCTCGCGCACCAGCAGCGGCTCGATCGCCGAGAGCGACCGCAACTCCCTCACCGTGGGCCCGAACGGGCCGGTCCTGCTGCAGGACGTGCACCTGGTCGAGACCCTGGCCGCGTTCAACCGGCGCAACGTGCCCGAGCGGCGTCCGCACGCGAAGGGCTCAGGCGCGTTCGGCGAGTTCGAGGTGACCGCCGACGTCAGCAAGTACACGAAGGCGGCCGTGTTCCAGCCCGGCACGAAGACGCGCATGCTGGCGCGGTTCTCGACCGTCGCCGGCGAGCTCGGCTCGCCGGACACGTGGCGCGACGTCCGCGGGTTCGCGCTGAAGTTCTACACGACCGAGGGCAACTACGACCTGGTCGGCAACAACACCCCGATCTTCTTCGTGCGCGACCCGATGAAGTTCCCGCACTTCATCTCCAGCCAGAAGCGCCTGCCCGACTCGGGCCTGCGCGACGCGACGATGCAGTGGGACTTCTGGTCGTTGACGCCCGAGTCGGCGCACCAGGTGACCTATCTGATGGGCGACCGCGGCCTGCCGAAGACCTGGCGCCACATGAACGGCTACGGCTCGCACACCTACCAGTGGGTCAACGAGGCCGGCGAGCGGTTCTGGGTGAAGTACCACTTCCACACCCAGCAGGGCGTCGAGTGCCTGACCGGCGACGAGGCCGACGACATGGCCGGGCAGGACGCCGACTTCCACCGCCGCGACCTATTCGAGGCGATCAAGAGCGGCGACTTCCCGCAGTGGAAGCTGTCGGTGCAGGTCATGCCGTACGACGAGGCGGCCACCTACCGGTTCAACCCGTTCGACCTGACCAAGACGTGGTCGCACCACGACTACCCGCTCATCGAGGTCGGCACGATGACCCTGAACGAGAACCCGGTGAACCACTTCGCCCAGATCGAGCAGGCGGTGTTCGAGCCGAGCGCGGTCGTCCCGGGCATCGGGTTCTCCCCCGACAAGATGCTGCTCGGGCGCGTCTTCGCCTACGCGGACGCCGGCCGCGCCCGCGTCGGCACGAACTTCCGGCAGGTTCCGGTGAACAAGCCGATCACCGACACCACGGACACCTACATGTTCGACGGCAACATGAACGTGGAGCAGTTGAACGATCGTCCGGTGTACGCGCCGAACTCGTTCGGGCGTCCGTTCTCCGACCAGGAGGGCCCGACCGCCGAGGGCTGGGAGGCCGACGGCGAGCTCGTCCGCTCGGCCTACACGCTGCACGCGGAAGACGACGACTTCGGCCAGGCCGGCACCCTCGTCCGGGAGGTCTGGAACGACGACCAGCGCGCCCGCTTCGTGGAGACCCTGACCGGGCAGATGTCCCAGGTGAAGGGCGACGTCCAAAAGCGCGCGCTGTGGTACATCAGCCAGATCGACGCCGAGACCGGCCGCAAGGTCGAGGAGAACCTCGCCCAGCAGCACGCCGAGAAGTCCAAGCCGCTCGGTTTCCCCGAGCCCAAGAAGGGCTGAGCCGCCGGGGGCGGGGGCGTTTCGGCCCGTGTGCGTTTCTACCTGACGAAGTCCACCCTATGGGGTGGACTTCGTCACACACCCCCAGGTCGACGTGAGGGTTCGCACCGGGTGTCTGCCCTCGTGCGGGACCCTTGGACGTCCGCCCCGGCCGGGGCGGACGTCCGGGCGCTCGCGTCTCGTCGGCGTCCCTCGCGCGGTCCCGCTCCGCCTCGCCCCGCGCGGTCC
>NZ_JBDHZL010000130.1:0-6800 GCF_039811905.1 Nigerium sp.
GAGTGAGCATCGTGGACGGCTGGACCTTGTACCTGGTGTTGTCCGTGGTGCTGTTCGGGTTGTCGTTCCTGTCGGGGATGATGGGGTTGGGTGTGGCGTTCATCGCGACCCCGGTACTGGCGATGTTCGGGCTGGATCTGAAGAACGAGATCATGCCTCTGTCGCTGTGGTTGAACGGGGTCACCGCGATCTCGAGCGCTGTGACCTTCGCGCGCAAGAAGATGATCGACTGGCGAACCGCGATCCCGTTGCTCATTGTGACCACGATCGCCGCCCCGATCGGCGTGTGGCTGCTGCGCTTCACCTCCACCGCCGTCTTGTGGTGGCTGTACGTGGCGGTCCTGCTCTTCCTGGCCTGGCGGATGGCCTTCCCACCCAAGCAAGACGACGCGGCGCCGTCCACGGTGAACGACCGGACGCGCTGGAAGGCCGCCGGCGCGAGTTCGGGGATCGGGGTCTTCGCCGGGCTGCTCGGCGTTGGCCCGGGCTTCCTGATGATGCCCACGCTCGTACTTCTCGGGTTCGCCGCGCGCACGGCGGCCGCCACCAACAGCGTCGTGGTGACCCTGCCGTCGTTCTCGGCGTTCATCGCTCACCTGCCCGACGCCCGCTTCGACTGGACGCTGCTCGTGATGACGACGCTCGCCTCCATCGCCGGGGCGCACTTGGGCTCCAGCTTCATGGCCAAGCGCGTCAAGAGCCTCGCCCTGACCCGGATCTTCGCGCTGGCGCTCGTGCTACTCGCGCTCCAACGCGTCGTGGCCCTGGTCGGTTGAGGGGGTGGGTCGAGTTGACCGGGACCCCCGGGAAGGAGCATGCTTCAATCATGCTTGAATCAAGAACTGCTGAATTGGCCGCGGCTGCCGAGCTCCTCTCGGCCGTCGCCGACCCGGTCCGGCTGCAGTTGATAGGGCTCCTGTCAGCAGGCCCCTCGTGCGTCTGCGACCTGCAGGTCGACGTGCCGATTCCGGGGAACCTGTTGAGCTACCACCTCAAGGTGCTCCGCGAGGCGGGTCTGATCGTCGGCACCCGACGCGGACGCTGGATCGACTACTCGTTGACCGAGGGGGCCTTGGAGCGGCTTCATGCCGCCCTTCCGGACCCCGCCTCGATGGCCCGCCGACTGGTCGTCGTCCGATGAGCACGATCACCCACTCGGGCACACGCCAGGGCGTCCGCCGCTGGGGAACCGTCGCAGCCGTGGCCCTCGCCTGGTTCGCGCTCTACCAGGTGAACAGGCCGTTCTGGGACTGGATGATCGGCGACGTCGCCGGCCTCGACCTGACGTCCCGGCTGGGCAGCGGCGTCCACTTCTTCTTCTACGACACCGTCAAGATCCTGCTGCTGCTGAGCGGGATCATCTTCCTCGTCACCGTGCTCCGCTCGTTCATGAGCGTCGAACGCACCCGCGCCCTGCTGGGAGGCAAGCGCGAGGGGGTCGGCAACGTCCTCGCCGCCGGCCTCGGGATCGTCACCCCGTTCTGCTCCTGCAGCGCCGTGCCCGCGTTCATCGGCTTCGTGGCGTCCGGTGTCCCGCTCGGGGTGACCATGAGCTTCCTGATCGCGAGTCCGCTGATCAACGAGGTCGCCATCGCCCTGCTCCTGGGCCTCTTCGGCATCGGGCCCACCCTCCTCTACGTGGCCGCCGGGCTCACCATCGCCGTCGTCGCCGGCTTCGTCATCGGACGCCTCAAGCTCGAGCGCCACGTCGAGTCTTTCGTCTACGAGACGACGCTGCGCGGCAAGCCCATCGACCCCTCGGTCGGGCTCACCTGGGACGACCGCTTCCAGATGGGACGCGAAGAGGTCGCGTCCATCCTCCGCAAGATCTGGCCCTACCTGCTCGTCGGCATCGGCCTCGGCGCCGTGATCCACGGCTGGGTCCCCGAGAGCTTCTTCGCCACCTACGCCGGCGCCGACAACCCGTTCGGCGTCCTGGTCGCGGTGCTGATCGGCGTCCCGCTCTACTCGAACGCCGCCGGCATCCTGCCCCTGATCGACGCCCTTTACGCCAAGGGGATGCCGATGGGCACCCTGCTGGCCTTCATGATGGCCACCGTCGCGTTGAGCCTTCCCGAGATGATCCTGCTCCGGCGCGTCCTCAAGCCAAGGCTGATCGCCACGTTCGTGGGCGTCACCGCCACCGGCATCATCGCCGTCGGCTACCTCTTCAACGCCATCCTGTGAGCTGAACAGCTCAACGCCATCCCGTGAACCGAACTCACTTCACACGGACCCTCTAAACCCGAAAGGCACCCACACTGTGAACATCAAGATCCTCGGCCCTGGCTGCAATAACTGCGCCAACCTGGAGAAGGCCACCCGCCAGGCCGTCGCCGAACTTGGCATCGACGCGACCGTCGAGAAGGTCACCGACTACGGCGACATCCTCTCCTACAACATCATGAGCACCCCGGGCCTGGTCGTCGATGAAAAGGTCATCGTCTCCGGACGCGTCCCCAGCGCTCGCCAGGTCAAGGATCTCCTGACCCCCCTCATGAGCTGACGGCGCACGCATCGCAGCCGACCGGGTACCTGGCAGTGGCCAGACCGCAGGCGCGATGGCACACCGCGGGCAGTGATCGCCGTGCACCTGTCGTCAGATTGACATTCATCGATTCGATTGGGCTAGAGTCATATCGACGGTCGTCGATGTGCCATTGAGAGGAAATCATGGTCAGTATTCGTGTTTTCGAGCCAGCCTTGTGCTGCAACACCGGCGTCTGTGGTGAGGATGTTGACCAGGCGTTGGTCAACTTCTCCGCCGACCTGGACTACGTGAAGCAGCAGGGTGTCGCCATCACACGGCACAACCTCGCCAACGACCCGACGGCGTTCGTGGATAACCCTGCGGTGATGAGCTTCCTTCAGGCCGCCGGATCGGAGGGCCTGCCCCTGGTCCTGGTCGACGACGTGACGGTGCTGACCGGTAGCTACCCGACACGTGACATGCTCGCCCGCTACGCGGGCCTCGGCGCTCCGACTCTTCGTCCGCGCTTCAACCTGCTCGCTGCCGCCGACTCCGCGTGCTGCGGCGCCGGCGGTTGCTGACATGAAGTTCCTCAGCGACCCCACCCGCTTCCTTTTCTTCACCGGCAAGGGCGGCGTGGGCAAGACCTCGATCGCGTGCGCCTCGGCTGTGCAGCTCGCCGAAGCCGGCCGTCGGGTGCTGTTGGTGAGCACCGACCCGGCGTCCAACGTCGGTCAGGTGTTCGGCCAGACGATCGGCAACACCATCACCGCAGTGACGTCGGTCCCCGGGCTCGACGCGCTGGAGATCGACCCCGAACAGGCCGCCGCCGATTACCGCGAGCGGATCATCGGCCCGGTGCGGTCGTTCCTGCCCGCGCGGGAGATCGCCGAGATGACCGAGCAATTGTCCGGGTCGTGCACCACTGAGATCGCCTCTTTCAATGAGTTCACCGGCCTGCTGGCCGATCCGACGCTGGTCGCCGACTACGACAACGTCCTCTTCGACACCGCCCCCACCGGGCACACCATCCGCCTGCTGAAGTTGCCCGGCGACTGGACCGGCTTCCTCGACACCGGCAAGGGCGACGCCTCGTGCCTGGGCCCGCTGTCCGGCCTGGAGAAGCAACGCACGCTCTACGGCGGGGCCGTGGCCGCACTGGCCGACCCCTCGATCACCCGACTGGTGCTCGTCGCGCGGGCGCAGGCGTCCAGCTTGGCCGAGCTCGCCCGGACCGCCGAAGAGCTGAGCGAGACCGGCATCAAGCCCAGCAACGTGGTGATCAACGGAGTCCTCGCCGACACCGCAGGAGCCGAAGACAGTCTGGTCGTCGCCATCCGCGAACGTGAACGCACCGCAGTGGCCGACATGCCGGTCTCGCTGGCGAGCATTCCGCGCGATGTCATCGAGCTCAAGCCCGAAAACATGGTCGGCCTCGATGCCCTCCGTTCCCTGTCCCAGGGCTCCACGTCGGCACCGGTGAATGGCTCCGCCTACTTGCGTGAGGACATCGCACCCTCGTTGAACGAGATGGTCGACGAACTCGCCGCCGCCGGGCACGGGCTGATCATGTGTATGGGCAAGGGCGGCGTCGGGAAGACCACCATCGCGGCGGCGATCGCCACGCGCCTGGCCGAGTTGGGGCATGAGGTCCACCTCACCACGACCGATCCGGCCGGGCACCTGGCGCAGACGATGGGTGAGGGTGACGCCCTGCCAAACCTGACCATGTCGCAGGTCAATCCGCAGCAGGCAGTGCAGGAGTACCGCGATCACGTCATGGCGACCAAGGGCAAGGACCTGGATGATGCCGGGCGGGCCCTGTTGGCCGAGGATCTGCTGTCTCCGTGCACCGAGGAGGTCGCGGTCTTCAAGCAGTTCTCCCGACTGGTCAATCAGGCGCGTCGCACGTTCGTTGTGATGGACACCGCGCCCACCGGCCACACCCTGCTGCTCATGGACGCCGCCGGCTCCTACCACCGCGAGATCGCGCGCAACATGCCCGACGGGGCTCACTACGCCACCCCGATGATGCGGCTCCAGGACCCCGACTACACCAGGATCCTGCTCGTCACCCTGCCCGAGACCACACCGGTCCTCGAAGCGGGCATCCTCGAGGACGACCTCAAACGGGCCGGCATCCACCCCTGGGCCTGGGTCATCAACCAGTCCTTGGCCGCAGCCACCACCACGTCACCCCTGCTCCGGCACCGGGCAACCCAGGAAGGTGGCCCCGTCGACTCGGTGCGGGCCCGCGCCAACAGGCTCGCCATCGTCCCCCTGCTGCACGAGGAACCCATCGGACCCAAGCGGCTCGCCCGCCTGGCCTCCTAGCACGCCACGCAGTCTGACCAGCAGGCCTCGACGATATTTCACCACTCACCACGAGGAGACCCGACAACCCATGCTCAACCCAACCCTGCAGGCGCCGGCTGAAGCCGAAGCCGATGTGCACGCCGCCGCCCGAGCGTTCGGTGCGGCGCTGAAGTCCAGCCCCGAGTTCACCGCCCTGCTCGCCGCCGACGGGGCCATCTCCACCGATGCCGAGGCGAACGCCGCGATCGCCGCGTTCGAACAACTCCAGCAGGACTACCGGGCCGAGATGACGGTGGGAGTCCTGACAGACGCCCACCGTGCCGACCTGGAGCGGGGCCAGGCAGCGATGCTCGCCGTCCCGACGGTTGCGGCCTACGCCGCGGCCATGTCGGCGTTCCAGGATGTGTGTCGCGACACGGCGTCCGTCGTGACCGCCGAGATCGGCATCGACTTCGCCGCCAACAGCCGCTCCGGCGGCTGCTGCGGCTGACAGGAAGACGAGAACCATGCTGACACCCGAACTCCACGACGCCGCCCAGGCGTTCGGCCGCGCACTCCGCCAGACCCCGGCCGTGGCCGCCTACCGGGCCGCGACCGACGCCCTGGCCGACGACGTGGACGCCCAGCGAATCTTGATGGCCCTCCGCGGCCCCCAGGCCAGCTACGTCCGCACGCAACAGGCCGGGCTGCCCCCGAGCCAGGAACAGATCGACCAACTGCGACGCAGCCAGGAAAGGGTCCGGGCCAACGAGGTCCTCATGAACCACCTACGGGCCACAAACGCCGTGAAGGCATACCTGCCCACAGTGGCCAGTGATGTGAGCGGTGCACTGGGCGCCGACTACCCGAGCCTCATCGCCCCAGCCTCCGGCAGCTGCTGAGCCCTGCCAGGGAGCCGGTGGGGCGTTCGGCGTCTCCGGCATCGGGGGCCATATCCACAGGCTGGGCTACAGTTCGAATCGACACTCGTCAATGTTCAAGGAGCGGCCGTGATGGGTACCTCTCACTCTGACGGGGTGAGCCAGGCAGCCGGTGAGCAGTCCAAGCCGACGGTGCTCTTTGTGTGCGTCCACAACGCCGGCAAGTCCCAGATGGCGGCAGCCATCATGCGGCAGTTGGCCGGAGAGCTAGTTGACGTCCGATCAGCAGGCACCGACCCGGACGCACAGGTGCACGACCTGTCCGCGATCGCTGTCGCCGAACTAGGCGCGGACATGTCCGACCAGGTGCCGACCCGGCTCGTCGAGCCGGGCATGCTCACCACAGCCGACCGCATCATCGTGCTCGGGAACGAAGCCCGAGTCGACGCCGTCGAGGGCATGCGGGTCCCGATCGAAACATGGCTGATCCACGACCCCGCGGATGAGGGGATCGACGGACTGGAGCGCGTCCGACTGATGCGTGATGACATGGCCGAGCGCGTGCGCGGACTCCTGCAGGCGATGACAGCCGCACGTGAGGCCACGCCGCTCGGAGGTCGGACGGCGAATGACAGCGGTCACCATCAAGCGGCCCTCGATCCGAAAGGGTTCAAGAGATGATCCGCACCTTGCCTGTGCTCGAGTGCGCTCCGGCCAGCAATGACGAACTCATGCCCGCCTCCGAAGCCGAGCAACTCACCGCCGTGCTCAAAGTCTTGGCTGATCCGGTCAGGCTCAGGCTGCTGCGTCTGGTCGCCGATTCCCCCGACACCACCGCCTGCGCCTGTCACCTGCCGGGCGCCCTGGGTATCTCCCAGCCCACCCTGTCGCACCATCTCAAGAAGCTCGTGGAATCCGGACTCCTGGAGCGAGACCAGCGAGGGCGTTGGGTGCACTACCGCCTGAGGGCAGGTGCTCTCGGTCCGGTAGCGGCGTTCGTCTCGAGCTGCACCGGATAGCCTGCCGCTTCCCCCGGAGACCCCAGGAAGAGCCGGGCCGCATCTCCATGGTCGACGGCGGGGCAGCTCGTGACGCCTTCCACATGGGCCTGCTGTAGGGGCGCTCGACGGTTGTGTTGTCTCTATCGTCAACAC
>NZ_JBDHZL010000131.1:0-6789 GCF_039811905.1 Nigerium sp.
GACGACGTGGACGCCGTGATCGACGCGACCACCCAGGCGCTCGAGGAAGCCGAGCGGCAGGCCGCCTGAGGCGTCCGGCGGGGCGCCTTCTCCCACAAACAGGACGCCTCGGGTGCGGCCCGTTGGGGCCGCACCCGAGGCGTCCGAGAGCCTGGGACCGTGGCTCAGTTGCCCGCGATCGCGGACACGTCGAACTCGAGGCGCACCTTGTCGCTCACGAGCAGGCCGCCGGTCTCGAGCGCGGCGTTCCAGGTGAGGCCGAAGTCGCGACGGTTCACGTCGACGGAGCCCTCGAAGCCGACGCGGGTGTTGCCGAACGGGTCCTTGGCCTGGCCGTTGAACTCGAACGGGATCGTGACCGACTGCGTGGAGCCCTTGATGGTCAGGTCGCCGGTCACCTCGACGGCGTCAGGGGCGGTGATGTCGAAGCCCTTCCCCACGAACGTGATCTCCGGGAACTGGTCGGCGTCGAAGAAGTCGGCGCTGCGCAGGTGCGCGTCGCGGTCGGCGTTGCGCGTGTTCACCGACGCGGTCTTGATGTGCACCTCGAGGGTGGACGCCGCCGGGTTCTCCCCGTCGATGGTCGCGCTCCCCTCGTACTCGTCGAAGGTGCCGCGCACCTTCGTGACCATCGCGTGGCGCGCGACGAAGGCCAGCTCCGAGTGGCTCGGATCCAGCGTGTAGGTGCCCTTGAGTTCGGAAAGCTGCGTCATCTGGGGGTTCCTCCCACCTTGTAGTTCAAGTTTCAACTTCATCATAGCACGGTCCGGTTGGTTGTCCAATCAACAAAACTATCTCGATGTGGACACAATTCACCGCTGCTATGTCGCCGCCTGACCCTGGACGGGTATGGTGACGACCATCCCGCATGACCTTGCCCAAGGAGGAGTTCAATGACGACCCCAGCCACCTTCACGCGCGACGGCGACAGCCTCGAGCTCCCCTTCGTCGAAGCGACGCAAGGCAACAACGGCTACGACATCAGCAAGATGCTCGCCGCCACCGGCGACACGACGTACGACGTGGGTTTCGCCAACACCGCGGTCTGCAAGTCCGCGATCACGTTCATCGACGGGGACGCGGGCGTCCTGCGCTACCGCGGCTACCCGATCGAGCAGCTCGCCGAGAAGTCGTCGTTCCTGGAGACCTCCTACCTGGTGCTCTACGGCGAGTTGCCGACGAAGGAGGAGTTGGCCGACTTCACCGAGAAGATCTCGCGCCACATGGTGATCGACGAGCGGCTGCGTGAGCTGTTCCGCATCTTCCCGCGCCGCTCCCACCCGATGCCGGTGCTCTCGGCGGCCATCACCGCCCTGTCGACGTTCTCGTCCGACACCATCGGGTTCGAGCCCGAGAAGATCGACGCGGCGACCCACCGCCTCCTGGCGAAGGTACCGACGCTCGCGGCGTACGGCTTCAAGAACTCCCTCGGCATGCCCACGCTGTGGCCCGACTACTCGCTGAGCTACATCGAGAACTTCATCCGCATGTCGTTCGGCAGCGTCACGACGCCCTACGAGTTCGACGACAAGATCACGAAGGCGCTCGACGTGCTGCTGATCCTGCACGCCGACCACGAGCAGAACTGTTCGACGTCCACCGTGCGCCTCGTCGGCTCCTCCCAGGCGAACCTGTACGTGTCGGTCGCGGCAGGCGTCCACGCGCTCTCCGGCCCGCTGCACGGCGGCGCGAACCAGGCGGTCCTCGAGATGCTGGCGCAGATCCGCGACCAGGGCATCTCGGTCAAGGAGTACGTCAACAAGGTCAAAGACAAGAAAGACACCACGAAGCTCATGGGCTTCGGGCACCGCATCTACAAGAACTACGACCCGCGCGCGGCGATCATCAAGAAGCACGCCGACGCGATCCTCAGCGATGTGGCCGGCGGCGACGAGCTGCTCGACATCGCCGTCAAGCTTGAGCAGGCGGCGCTCGACGACCCGTACTTCCAGGAGCGCAAGCTCTACCCCAACGTCGACTTCTACACCGGCCTGATCTACCAGGCGATGGGCTTCCCGGTCGACATGTTCACGGTGCTCTTCGCCATCGGACGCCTCCCGGGCTGGATTGCGCAGTGGCGCGAGATGGTCAACGACCCGACCAACAAGATCGGCCGTCCGCGCCAGGTCTACGTCGGCGAGACCGAGCGCAACTACGTTCCGCTCGCCGAGCGCTGAGCCGCTTCCCCGTCGCCTGTTCCCGTCGGCGCCCGTCAACCCCGGTTGGCGGGCGCCGGCTTGTCCCGCCCCGGACGCCAGCCGCGCAGCAGACCGGACGCCGCGTCCCGCACGAAGCCCAGGCTGGGCGCGGCTCGTCGCAGGTCGATCCGCCACTGAGTGCCGCCGTGGTCGGCGAAGCCGACCACGGCGAGCCAGCCGACAGGGAGGTGGGCGCAGTCCGGACGCCCCCGCGTCCCGTAGGCGACCAGGTGCCGCAGGTCGGAGGCCAGGAGCTCCGCGCAGACCCGCTGCACGAGCTGAGTCCCCACGTGCTCGCCCACGTCGTCGGGGCGCACCCACAGCCGGGTGAGCACGGCCGACCGCGGCGGGCACAGGTCGCTGCCCCGCTCCGGGGGCGCCAGCACCGCTGCGCCGATCGTCGCGCCGCCCCGGACGACCCGGAACCCGCCCGTCCCCCGCGCCGCCCGGCCGCACCAGGGGCAGATGAGGCGGCATGCGTCCTGTTCCGTGAGCGGGACCAAACTCCGCATCGCACCTCCCACCTGGCCGGCCACGGGCCGGCGTCGACCGCCGTCGGCGGGAGGCGTCCGTTGGCTCACCGCGCCGCGAATGGGACTATAGACGGGTGAGCACCCGGGCAAAACAGGTTCTGATCGTGGCGGTCGGGGCGGTCGTCGCGCTCGTGATGTGCTTCCTGGGGCTGTGGCAGATGCAGGTGTTCGTCGACAAGGGCGATCGCTCGGTGCAGGCGCGGGCTGAGCAGCCACCGGTGCCGCTGCTCGAGAACATCCGGGCGGACGGCAGCGTCGCCGACATCTACGGCAAAAGGGTCACGGTGTCCGGGCGGTACCTGCCGTCGGAGCAGTTGCTGATACCGGCCGACGACGGCAGCCTGCGCGTGCTGACCGCGTTCGAGGTGGCCGACGGGCGCGTCGTCCCGATCGTGCGCGGCGAGACGACGGACCGCGCCTCGATTCAGGACGCCCCCGCCGGCGAGCGCACGGAGACCGGGCTGTTTCTGCCCGGGGAGGGCGACGCGGACCGAGCCGTCGCGTCCGGCGAGATCGGGTCGGTGCGCATGCCGCTGCTCGCGCAGCGCTGGCCTCAGCGGCTCACGCCCGGCTACGTGACCCTGGACGCCGCCGGTGCGGCCGACCAGGGGCTCACGCAGGGCCGCGTCACGCTCCCCCACGGCGACGGGTCGATCCAGAACGGGGGGTACGCTCTCCAGTGGTGGATCTTCGCGGCGTTCGGGCTCGGCATGTCCCTCAAGCTCGCCCAGTCGCTGGGCGCGAAAGAGCGTGCGGCCCGCGAGGAGGCGGCGGCCGACGCGGTGCGGGCGGCGTCCGGCGAGGCGCACGACTGAGCCTGCGGCCGTCCTCGGCAGCCGCGTACGCCACCGCCCGGCCCGCCTGTGACCCTGTTGAGAGGAAACCATGCCGTTCGACGTCGCCGACATCCCGACGATCCGTAAGTCGCTGCTGTTCTACCGGATCATGGCGTGGGTCGTCGGCGTCCTGCTGGTCGTGCTCGTGCTCATCGGGATGCCGCTGAAGTACCTCGCCGGCAACGGGCTCGTCGTGACGATCACCGGCGTGCCCCACGGCTGGCTGTACATGGCGCTGCTCGTCTCCGCGTACAACCTGGGGCGCCGCGTCGACTGGCCGTGGCTTCGGCTCATCCTCATCGCCCTCGCGGGCACGGTGCCTTTCTTGTCGTTCGTCGCCGAGCACTACGCGACGAAGGATGTCCGGGCACGCATCGCCGCCGTGGAGAGCGGCGCCGCCGGTCCGGCCGCCGATGCGGCCGGATCAGATTCGCACCTCGCATAGCCAAGACTATTTGTCGACTTAGATGTTTATCGTGGAGTCGACCCCTTCTCGCATGATCGCCAGGATCCGGTCGAGGTCGTCCGGCGAGGCGAACTCGATGGTGATCTTCCCCTTCTTCCGGCCGATCGCGACGTTGACCCGGGTCTCCAAGGCGTCCGAGAAGCGCTCTGACAAGGCCTGAGCCCGCGGGGACGGCTGCCGCAGCGCCCTCGGCCGGTGGGCCGGTTCCTGCGCCTTCTCCCCCATCGACACGATCTCTTCGACCGCCCGGACGCTGAGGTTCTCGGCGACGATGCGCTGCGCCAGCCGCTCCTGAGCGAGCGGATCCGGCAGCATGAGCAGCGCGCGGGCGTGGCCCGCCGACAGGACGCCCGCCGCGACCCGCCGCTGCACCGGCGCCGGGAGCCGCAGGAGACGAATCGTGTTAGAGATCTGAGGACGCGATCGCTTGATGCGGGTGGCCAACTCCTCCTGGGTGCAGCCGAAGTCCTCCAGCATCTGCTGGTAGGCCGCAGCCTCCTCCAGCGGGTTCAACTGAGCCCGGTGCAGGTTCTCCAGGAGGGCGTCCCGCAGCATGTCGTGCGCCTGCGTCTCCCGGACGATCGCCGGGATCGTCGCGAGGCCGGCCGCCTTGGTGGCCCGGAGCCGCCGCTCCCCCATCACGAGCTCGAACCGGACGTCCCCCTCGGCCGGATGCAATGGCCTGACGACCACCGGCTGCAGCAGCCCCACCTCGGCGATCGACTCGATCAGCTCGTTCAGTTCGTCCTCGTCGAACACCTGGCGCGGCTGGCGTGGGTTCGGCCGGATCGCCTCCACCGGGATCTCCGCGAAGTACGACCCCTCCGGGGCCGGTACCGGATCGCTGATCGTCTCGGTGCCGTCCGGTTCCGCCGGCCCGTGGTGGGCCGGCTCAGGCTCAGCGGTCGGGCGGATCAGATCACCCAGACCGCGGCCCAGGCCGCTGCGTGCCTTCGGTGCTGCCATGTCTCTCCTTCGTTCGGACGCCGCAGTGCGGCCCTCGTCAGTTCTGTGCGCCCCGCTGGGCGATCTCTTCCGCGGCGTGCAGGTACGCCTGGGCGCCCGCGGACGCCAGGTGATAGCTCAGAACGGTCTGTGCGTAGCTCGGCGCCTCGGCCACGCGGACCGACCGTGGGATCACCGTGTTCAGCGTCTGTGCGCTGAAGTGGTTGCGGACCTCGTCCGCCACCTGGCTGGAGAGGTTCGTCCGGGCGTCGAACATCGTGAGAACGACGGTGGTGAGCTGAAGCTCGTCGTTGAGGCGTCCGGTGACGAGGTCGATGGTCTTGAGCAGCTGCGTGACGCCCTCCAGCGCGTAGTACTCGCACTGGATCGGGATCATGATCTCTTTGGCGGCCACCAGGGCGTTCAGCGTGAGCAATCCAAGCGACGGCGGGCAGTCGACGATGACGTAGTCGACGTAGAACTCCTTGAAGAACTTCTTGAGCGCGATCTGGAGCTTCGTTTCACGTGAAACGGTCGCGACCAAGCCGATCTCGGCGCCCGCCAGGTCGATCGTGGCCGGTACGACGAAGAGGCCCTCGATGTCGGGGCAGCGCTTGACCACCTCGATCAGCGGCTTGCCGTCGACGAGCACCTCATAGGTGCCCTCCGTGCCCTCGGGATGCTCGACGCCCAGCGCCGTCGTCGCGTTGCCCTGGGGGTCCATGTCGACGACGAGCACCTTGAGCCCACCCATCGCGAGGCCCGCCGCGATGTTGACGGCCGTCGTGGTTTTTCCGACCCCACCCTTTTGGTTCGCCACCACGAAGACTCGCGGCTCGTGGGGGCGGGGGAGTCGCGGCGTTTCACGTGAAACGTCTTGAGCGAGGTCGTCGGGGACGTCCGGGGGGCCCCCGAACTCGTCTTCGTCGAAAGCAGCACGCCTAGGGGCGGTGGAAGATGGAACGGTCACGAGCATCTACTCTTCATCGCAGGGAAAGGTCCGGTTCAGGATATCCGTCAGGCACCGTCCCTCCCGCGCGCGACATGCGTCGACGCCGTCCGTCCGGCAGTTCACGAGGCGGGGGAGAGCTTCGGTGACCCCGTCCTTGGCGCACTCGGGCCATAGGACGCCGTCGCCCCCGGCCGGAGCCAGGTGATTCGCCCGGCCAACAGGCACCGCGCCGAATCGAGGCGCTGGACCCGGTGCGCGCGGAGTCCTTCAGCGGGACCGGGGAGTCCGCGCCCCGGAGCACGACGAGCTCTAATCGGCGCGATAGAGCGGTTTAATCCTTTCTCGCTTTATCGACTTATATCTGTAACGGTTGTTTCACGTGAAGCGCCGCGGTTCGGCCCCGCTGGGAGACGTCCCTCCATACCCATTGGGTGATGAACGACCGTGCGTGCGGGCAACCTTCGGGGGCAGGGAGCCCCCGCTCGCGTGTCACCGCCTGACAGCCCCGCTCTCCGGGAGACGCGGGCGGGGGTGGTCGTCTCAGTAGCGGACGAGAGCACCTCCGGGGCAGGGTGCTCGGGCGCCCGCCCACCAGCCGCTGGGTACGCGACGGCGCGGTGCGACTTCACGTGGTACCCAGTGGTCGAGATGACGGTGCAGGTCGGGGTGTTCCCGCCGGCACAGGACGCCCTGGCCCCGCGCGAGGGCGTCCGCGAGTTCGCTCTTCATACCGTCCACGATGGGGACGAACGACCGATTCTTGTCAGGACGCCGGCGTCAATGTCCTATTCGCTGCCGGCTGGGCGCGTGAGCTCGGGCGGCCGGGGACGCCGAGTCGACGGGCAGACCCTGACTGGCT
>NZ_JBDHZL010000132.1:0-6667 GCF_039811905.1 Nigerium sp.
CGTCGCCCTCAAGTCCGAACTGGCCGCCGCCCAGGCGGACCGGGGGCGTCCCGAGGCCGCCGCGACCATGCGCGAGGTCGAGTCGATCGCCACCTCGGCGCTCGACGAGGTCCGCGGCATCGTCCGGGGCTACCGCGACATCGACCTCTCCACCGAGATCGCGGGCGCGCGGTCGCTGCTGGAGGCGTCCGGCATCGGCGTGACGAGCGTCACCGACGGCGCCGGCCTGCCGGCGCCGGTGCTGCGCACGTTCGCGTGGGTCGTCCGGGAGGGCGCGACGAACGTCCTGCGGCACAGCCAGGCGTCCACCGCGCGCATCGCGCTCACCGTGGACGCCTCCGGCGCCCGCGTGATCGTCTCCAACGACGGCGCGCGCGAGAACGACCGCCCGGACGCCTCCGGCTCGGGTCTCGCCGGCCTCGCCGAGCGCCTCGCCGACATCGGCGGAACGCTCGATCACCGGCTCGACGGGGACCGCTTCACGCTCACCGCCCAGGTGGACGCCGCCCAGCTCGCCCGCCTGGCGAGCGCGACGGCGTCCGAGGAGACCCTCCAGGCGGTCACGGACGCCGACCCCACCGACGACAGGAGCCCCGCATGATCCGCGTGATCGTCGCCGACGACGAGAATCTCATCCGCGAGGCGCTGGTCTCGCTGTTGCAGCTCACCGCCGACATCGACGTCGTCGCCCAGGCCGCCGACGGGGACGCCGCCCTCGCCCACGCGCGCAAGCTCGCCCCCGACGTCGCGGTGCTCGACCTCCAGATGCCGGGGCGCTCGGGCATCGCCGTCGCCGAGGCGCTCGCGTCCGAACTGCCGGCGTGCCGCTCGATCATCGTGACCAGCCACGGCCTGCCCGGACACCTGAAGAACGCCTTGTCGGCGGGCGTCCGCGGGTTCGTCCCGAAGACGATCTCGGGCGCGCGGCTCGCCGAGGTCATCCGGGACATCCACGCGGGCGGGCGCTACGTCGACCCGCAGCTGGCCGCGGACGCCATCGCCGCCGGCGACTCGCCGCTGACGCCCCGCGAGGCCGACGTGCTGGTCGCGGCCGAGGACGGCGCGCCGATCGAGGAGATCGCGCGGCGGGCGTCCCTGTCGCCGGGCACCGTCCGCAATTACCTGTCCGCCGCCATGGGCAAACTGCACGTCGCGACGCGGCACGAGGCCGTCCGGGTGGCCCGGGCGAAGGGCTGGATCTGAGGGCACGGACACCCGACGAATCCGCCCGGCCTCTGATCCGTGGGTTCGCCAGCCGAGACGCGCCGCCGCGGCGTAAGGTCAGCACCGCAGACCAGTCACGGTGGATTCGAGTCAGGAGACGCGCACAATGAACGTCGCTGTCAAATATGGAGCCCTCGGAGACGCTCCTCTGGTGAGCCCCGACGGCGTCCTCGTCACCGAGGGAGGGCAGGCCAGCGTCGCGCAGCGACTGCTGTCGCTCTACCCGGGCGCCGTGCTCATCGGCGATGAGCGGGCGAGCGGCGACGGGTTCGAGATCGTCACGCTGGCCGACATCGACGCCGACGAGACGCTCGTCATCAACCTCGACGTGCTCGACTCGGTCGGCATCTTCCAGCGCCTCCACCGCAGCGGCGCCGAGCCGAAGATCATGAACTTCCAGTGGATCAACCCGTCCACGTTCCACCATCCCGTGAATTTCGCGGCGATGGGGCTGGCCTACTCGTTCTTCCCCACCTTCTGCTCCGGCGAGCGGACGGCGGCCGAGGTGCGCGAGGTCACCGAGCGCTGGGCGCTCCAGCAGCTCGCGCACCGCGCGAAGGTCGCCTGGGCCGATCTGGGCGTCAACACGGAGCGGCTCGTCGAGCGGGTCGCCACGCCCGAGCCGGTCGTGCTGTACCCGGCGATCTCGATGGACGCCCGCAAGCAGCCGATGGAGTTCCTGCAGATCGTGACGGCCGTCCAGAAGAAGGAGCCGATCAAGGTCACCGCGCGGCTCGCGCAGTCGCAGCTCGCCAGCGGCCCGGCGATCAAGCTCGCGACGCTCCGCTGGACGTCGGTCAGCCCGCTGCGCGCCAAGCGCGAGGACTACTGGACCGAGCTGGCCGGCACGACCGCCTTCCTCGCCACCTCGCTGGAGGAGGCGTACGGCCTGCAGTACGTCGAGGCCCTGCTCGCCGGCGTCGTCGGCATCCTGCCCGACCGCCCGTGGGCGCGGAACCTCGTGCCGCCCCACTACCCCTTCCTCTACACCGACGCCGCCGAGGCCGAGCGGATGCTGCTGGAGGCCGTCCGCGACCCCGATGGCTGCCGCGCGCGCATGGACGCCGCGGCCGGCGGTCCGTTCACCGAGTGGATCCGGACGCATCACGGCCAGCGCGGCTTCGAGGAGGCGTTCAAGGCCAAGGTCGCGGAGTGGTTCGGCGCCTGAGCGCCTCCCTCGCCCCTTGTCGGACGCCGGCGCGCCCCCCGCGCCGGCGTCGGTACGCTCCCCGGCCGCGCTACTCGGCCGGCACGAGCACGGTCGCGTCGGGGTGCAGGACGACCCCGACGTAGTCCTCCTCCACCGCCCGCTCGTGCGGCACGTCCGCCTGCTGGCCACCCGGAAGCTCCACGCTGACGGCGAAGCGGCCGCGCCGCAGGGTCTGGCCGACCACCCGCACCCGGACGCCCCCGTCGTCGACGATCGACAACGCCTCCTGCCCGAGCCCCACCAGATCCCCCGGGGGGACCCCGCCCAGCCCCAGGCGGGCGGCGACGGCGGCGTCCACGAAGGGCTCGTAGCCGAGGAACTCGGCGACCCTCCGGTTGAGCGGACGCCGCCACAGCACCTCGGGGGTGTCGAGCTGCAGCAGACGGCCGGCGTCCAGCACGGCGACGCGGTCGGCGATGGTGGACGCCTCGTCCTGATCGTGGGTGACGTAGACGGCCGTCGTCGACGTGGCCCGCAGGCCGCGCGACAGCTCGTTGACCATGTGCTCCCGCAGCCCGCGGTCGAGGGCCGAGAGCGGCTCGTCGAGCAGCAGCAGCCGCGGCGAAGGCGCCAGCGATCGCGCGAGCGCGACCCGCTGCGCCTGGCCGCCGGACAGCTCGGTCACCTTGCGTTTGCCGTAGCCGGGAAGCCCGACGAGCTCGAGAAGCTCCTCGACGCGGCGGCGACGACGCAGCCGGTCCCAGCCGTGGAGGCCGTAGGCGACGTTGCGGCCGACGTTCATGTTCGGGAAGAGCTGGGCGTCCTGAAACATCATGCCGAAGTTGCGCTTGTGGGTGGGCTGGGCTGTCACGTCCTCGTCGCCCCAGGCCACGCGGCCCTCGGCGAGCGGTTCGAGGCCGGCGATCGCGCGCAGCAGCGACGACTTGCCCGACCCCGACGCCCCCAGCAGCGCGACGACCTCCCCCGGCTGCACGTCCAGGCTGACCCCGTCGACGGCGGTGACGACCGCGCCCGCCGAGCCGGAGCCGGGCGTCGCCGAGTACCGCACGACGGCGTCCTCGATGGTCAAGCCCTCCATGGGAGTCCTTTCGTCAGTCGTGAGCGTACCCACGTCACCACCCCGTCGCCTCGGACGGCCGCAGCCGCTCGGCCAGCGCCATCACCACGCCCGTCATGAGCGCCAGCAGCACCGACGCCGCCATCGCCATGCCGTAGTTCTGGGCACCCGGGCGGCCGATGAGTTCGAAGATCACCACGGGCAGCGTGGCCGCGTTGGGCCGCGACAGGAACGACGTCGCCCCGAACTCGCCGAGGCTCGTCGCGAACGCGAACCCCGTGGCCAGGCCCAGGCCGCGCAGGGCCAGGGGGCCGTCGATCGTCGCGAGCACCCGCCAGGGGGACGCCCCCAGCGTCGCCGCCGCCTCCCGCTGCCGGGGGTCGATCGCCCGCAGCACGGGCAGCAGCGACCGCACGACCAGCGGCAGGGCCACGATCGCCTGCGCGATCGGGACGAGTACGAACGACGACCGCAGGTCGAGCGGCGGCCGGTTCAGCGTGATCAGGAACCCGAAGCCCACCGTCACCGCCGAGACCCCGAGGGGCAGCATGAAGAACGAGTCGAGGGCGCGCAGCGTCCCGCGTCCCAGCGCCGACCGGGGACGCCGCGACACCACGAAGCTCACCGCGAGCCCCAGCCCGACGGCCAGCAGGGTCGCGCCGAGGGCGATCCGCAGCGAGTAGGCGGCGGCCGTCCACACCGGGATCACGAGGGCGCCCTCCCCCGTCGTCGCCAGCAGGCGGTAGTACTGCAGGCTGAAGCCGGACGGCGTCCACACCGAGCGGAACGCGAGGTACGCCAGCGGCGTCACCAGCAGCCCCGCCACGAGCAGGAACGTCACCAGGGACGCCGCCCAGTCGCGTCGCCACGACCACCGCCGCTCGCCGCGGTCGTCGGTGAGCAGGCGGTGGGCGCGCTGCTGGCGCGCCTGCATCCGGTTCGCGACGAGCAGGGACGCCGTCACCAGCACGAGTTGGACGATCGACAGCGCGGACGCCGCCGGCAGGTTCAGCAACTGCGTCGTCTGGTACCAGATCTCGGTCTCGATCGTGCCGAACGAGACGCCGCCCAGCACCATCACGATGCCGTAGGCGGACGCGCAGAACAGGAACACGATCGCCGCGCCCGACGCGATCGCCGGGGCCAGGGCGGGCAGCGTCACCGTCGCGAAGACGCGGGCCGGCGAGGCGCCCAGCACGCGCGCGGCCTCGCCGAGGCGCGGGTCGAGGCGTCCCCACAGGCCGCCCACCGTCCGGACGATCACCGAGTAGTTGAAGAAGACCAGCGCGGCGATGATCGCCGCCCACGTCTCGTCGAGCCCGAGGAAGCCCAGCGGCCCGGACGACGCCAGCAGCGTCTTGAACGCCACACCGACCACGACGGTCGGCAACACGAACGGGATCGTCACGAACGCCCGGACGACCTCCCGCCCGGGGAACCGCGTCCGGTACAGCACGTAGGCGCCGGGCACGCCGAGCAGCACCGACACGACCGTGCCGGCGACCGCCTGGGTGAGCGTCTGCCGGACGATCCGCCAGGTGCGCTGCGCCGTGAAGACCTGCTCGAAGCCGGCGAGGCTCGGCGTCCCGTCGGGGAAGAACCCCTTCGCGACCAGGGCCGCGACCGGCCAGACGAAGAAGATCGCCAGGAAGACGAGCGGCACGACAGCGGCCAGCGTCCAGACGACCGCCCAGCCGGGCGAGACCCGCACCCGGGACGCCGGGCGGGCCGGCGTCCGGGTGCCGCCGAGTTGGCCGGACGCCGCCCGCCCCGGGCTCACCCGACGACCTTGGCCGTCCAGGCGGCGATCCAGGAGTCGCGGTTGTTGGAGAGGTCTCGGGCCGGCACCGTCCACGGCTTCTCGGCGAGCGGAGCGTACTTCTGCCACGCCTCCGGCAGCTTCGTGTCGCGGACGGCCGGGTACATGTACATCTGCTCGGGGATGTCGGCCTGGACGTCCGCGCTCAGCATCCAGTCGATGAACTTCTGCGCCCCGACCGGGTTCTTCGCACCCTTCAGGACGCCCGCGTACTCGACCTGCCGGAAGCAGGTCTGCAGGAGCGCCTCGGTGGGCGGCTGGCCGCCGCCGTCCGGAACCTCGTAGGCGGGCGACGTCGCGTAGCTGACCACGAGCGGCCGGCTGCCCTTGCCGGACGACCCGGAGAACTCGGTGTTGTAGGCGGTCTCCCAGTCCTTGGCGACCTTGACGCCGTTGCTCTTCAGTTGCCCCCAGTAGTCGAGGTAGCCGTCGGCCCCCTTCGCGCCGACGGTCGCGGCCAGGAAGGCCATGCCGGGCGAGCTGGACGCCGGGTTCTCGACGACGAGCAGGTCCTTGTACTCGGGCTTGGCGAGGTCGTCGAGCGTGGCCGGCACGGCGACCTTCTTCGCGGCGAACCACTGCTTGTCGGCGTTCACGCAGACGTCGCCGAAGTCGATCGGGGTGAGGCGTTCGCTGGTGTCAGCGGAAAGATCGGGCGTGTTCTTGGGGTAGTTCGGCGATTCGTACGGCTCCAGGATGTCGCCCGCGAGCGCGCGTCCGGCGAACGTGTTGTCGATGCCGTAGACGGCGTCGCCGAGGGGGGCGTCCTTGGTGAGGATCAGCTTGTTCGTCATGCCGCCCGCGTCCCCGCTCTTCGCGATCGACACCGTGTAGCCGGTCTCCGCCTTGAACCGGTCGAGCAGCGGCTGCGACACGTTGAACGAGTCGTGGACGACGACCGTGAGCTGCTTCGTCTCCGTCGGCGTGGCGCTCGCCCCGCCCGACGACGGCGCGCAGGCCGTCAGGGACAGCGCGACGGCCACGGCGGCGAGGCCCAGGCCCCAAGATTTCTGCATGATTCCTCCCCATCGGTGGGGGCTCGGGATCGGCCGAGGAGAAGGCTCGACTCCCTACGCCGGTGCGAACCGGGTCAGGTTCGAGGGTCTGCGGCGGGCCGCACTCTCAGCGCCGGTGGCGCTCCCCTGTCTGCGGCGCACTCTACCCACCGGTCCGGCTGTCGAGCCAGGGGCGCCCGTCGCGAGAGGCCCTGTGGGGCCGGGCACCCTGACTGGCTTGTTCTCGACGGCGGCCCGTGAGCGGGAGTCCGCTGGGGGCCTGACTTTGAGAACGAGCCAGTCAGGGTCTGCCCCCGGGGGGTGCGGCAGGGAATCAACAATCGACCCCGGCGTCCTGACAAAAATCGGTCATTCGTCCCCATTGTGAAAGGCATGAAGAG
>NZ_JBDHZL010000133.1:0-6610 GCF_039811905.1 Nigerium sp.
CGTCCCGGAGTGCGACCCGGGTCCTCGCCCCTAGTCGCCGCCCCACACCACGGCTTGGGCGATGCGGACGTTCTCCCCGTCGAACACCAGCGCCGGCGACCCGTGCAGCACGTAGCCCTCATCCAGGGCCTCGCTGACGCGCCGGCAGAACGAGGCGTCGTCGGGGCCGGTGAGGCAGCGGTACCGCAACCGCCCCTCCGGGAGCGGCGTCTCTGGGCGCGGCAGATCGCTCCCGACCACCGGGACGACGGCCGCCGCGGCGCGCGCGGGCTCCAGCGGTGGGCGTCCGGACGGCTCGACGAGCACGACCTCACCGAAGCCGGGGATGACGGCGTCCAACCCCAGCTCGGCCTTGATGCGGCGGGCGAGCGCCGCGGCGGAGTCCTTTTCGCCGTGGACGCAGAAGATCGTCTCCGGGCGCGGGCTGAGTTCGCGGAGCCAGTCGATCAGGTCGGACGCGTCGGCGTGGACGGAGAACTCGGTGTCCTGCAGCACCTCGGCGTTCACGGGGACGTACCGCCCCTGGATCTTGATCTCGGTCGCCCCCTCGACGAGCTGCCGCCCGCGCGTGCCCGCGCCCTGATACCCCGTCAGCACGACGGCGTTGCGCGCGTCGGGCAGCATCCGGGCCAGATGATGGACGACCCGACCGCCCGTCGCCATGCCGGAACTGGAGATGACGATCGAGGGGCCGTGGCCCTTGGTCGTGAGCTCGCGCGACTCCTCGGTGGAGCGCACCTCGCGCAGGTTCGGCAGATCGACGAAGTCCTCGGGGGCGAGGTCGGGCCGCAGTTCGTCGCCCGCGTTGCGGTACACGTCGAGCGCCGCGGTCGCCATGGGGCTGTTCACGATGATCGGGACGTCCGGGATGCGCCCGTGCCGCCGCATCTCGGTGAGCACCTTCAGGACGGCCTCCGTCCGGTCGACCGCGAACGCCGGCACGAGCACCGAGCCGCCGCGCTCGATCGTCCGCCGGATGATGTCCGCGAACCCCTCGTGCGGCAGGTTCACCGGGTCGGGGTGCTCGCGGTCGCCGTACGTCGACTCGATGAGCACGTACGGCGCCCCCTCCGGGATGTCCCGCGGCCGCAGCACCGGGTGGTCGTGGCGGCCGAGATCGCCCGAGAAGAGAACGTGCGCGGTCGGCGTCCGGAGCGTGATGGACGCCGACCCGAGGATGTGCCCGGCGCGCGTCATCCGGACGGTGACCGCCGGCAGGGACGCCCATTCCGGACGCCGCTCGTGCCCGGTCAGCTCGTAGTCGGTATCGAATTCCAGCGTGGTGAGCAGCGGGAGCGTCCGCTCGACGTCCTCGATCGTGTACAGCGGCAGCGGCGGGTGGTGCTTGGAGTAGCCGCCCTCGGCGGCGTCCTCGGCCTCGCGCTCCTGCAGGAAGCCGGCGTCCTTCAAGACGATCTCCGCGAGCGGCTTCGTGTGCGGCGTGCACCAGATCGGCCCGTCGTAGCCGGCCTTGACCAGGGCGGGCAGGTAGCCGACGTGGTCGAGGTGGGCGTGCGTGACGACGATGTCGGTGATCGTGCGCGGGTCGGTGGGGAACTCCTCCCAGTTCTTCAGCCGCCACTCCTTCTCGCCCTGGAACATGCCGGAGTCGATGAGGACGCGGCGGTCCCCGGTGGTGACGAGGTACTTCGACCCCGTCACCGTCCCGGCCGCGCCGAGGAACGTGAGCGTCGTGCGAGCGTCATTGGCCATGCCTCACCCTGGCGCATGCGGGGGGCGCGTGGGAAGGGCGGACGCCGCCGAGACGTTCCCGCGGGAACGCGCGGGTTCGCGCATCCGGGGCCGCCGAGACGTTCCCGCGGGAACGCGCGGAGCGGACGGCGTCCCTGGTGGAACGCATGCGCGCGACCGGGGGGTCGCGCCATAGTGGACGCGCCCCGGGCGTCCCGGGGCTGCCGAGACGAGAGGGAATCCATGTCCGACAACTTCGTGCTCACCGACCACAACCTGGGGCTCGACCTGATGCGCGCGACCGAGGCGGCGGCCCTGTCGGCGGGCCGCTGGGCCGGCCGCGGCGACAAGGAGTCGGGCGACGGCGCGGCCGTGGCGGCGCTGCGGCGCATCCTGAATGAGGTGCGTATGGACGGCACGATCGTCATCGGCGAGGGCGAAAAAGACGAGGCGCCCATGCTCGCCAACGGCGAGAGGGTGGGCACGGGCGAGGGCCCGCGCGTCGACATCGCGGTCGACCCGGTCGATGGGACGCGGCTGCTCGCCTGGGGCGCCCGCGACTCGATCGCCGTGCTCGCCGCCGCCGACGGGGGCACGATGTACGACCCGTACATGTGCTTCTACATGGACAAGCTCGTCGTCGGGGCCGACGCCGCCGACGTCATCGACCTGGACGCCCCGATCGCCGAGAACATCCGGCAGGTCGCGCGGGCGAAGGGGAAGGACGTCGCCGAGATCATCGTCGCCGTCCAGAACCGCGAGCGGCACGCCGATCTGGCCCGCGAGGTCCGCGAGGCCGGCGCCCGCACCCGCATCTTCACCGACGGCGACGTCGCGTGCGCCGTGCAGGCCGCGTCGCCCGACATGGCGATCGACATCCTCGTCGGACGCGGCGGCAGCCCCGAGGGGGTCGTGACGGCGGTGGCGATGAAGTGCCTCGGCGGGCGCATCCTGGCGCGTCTGCACCCGACGACCGACGAGCAGCGCGAACGGACGATCGCCGCCGGCTTCGACCCGGCCCGCGTCCTCGACACGAACGACCTGGTCAGCGGCGACAACTGCGTGTTCGTCGCGACGGGCATCACCGACGGCGACCTGCTGCCGGGCGTCCGGTACCTGCCCGGCGGCGGCGCGCGTACGGATTCGGTCGTGATGCGCTCCATCTCCGGGACGCGCCGCTACGTCCAGGCGTTCCACCAGCTCGAGAAGGTCGCCGACTACGCCCGGCGCACCGGCGAGGGGTAGACCCGGATCCCCCGAGGCGGGTCCGACGTCAGATCCTCAGCCACGCCGCCGCATGCCCCGGCAGGACGCCGTCGGCCGCGTCGGCGTCCGAGCAGACGAGCACCTCGGACCCCTCGGGCAGCCGGACGCCGTCGGCGGAGAAGTTCACCACGCAGCAGAAGTGCTCGCCGCGGGTGAACGCCAGCACGTCGCCGCCGTCGAGGGGGTGCCACGCCAACGCCCCGGCGCCGAGCGCCGGGTTCGCCTGCCGCTCGGCGAGCGCGCGCCGATAGAGGGAGAGGGTGGACGCCGGGTCGCCCTCCTGGTCGGCCGCGGTCCGGCCGGCCCACCGCTCGGGCTGGGGCAGCCACGTTCCCGCGGGAACGTCCGCGGGCGTTCCCGCGGGAACGTCTCCGGGGGCGTCCGGCGCCGAGCTGGGGCCCGAGAAGCCGAACGGCGGCCGGTCGCCCGACCACGGCAGCGGGACGCGGCAGCCGTCGCGACCGCGGACGGTGTGGCCGGAGCGCTCCCAGGACGGGTCCTGGAGGACGTCGTCGGGCAGGTCCTCGACCTCGTCGAGACCGAGCTCCTCGCCCTGGTAGACGTACGCCCCGCCCGGCAGCGCCAGCTCCAGCAGGGCCGCCGCGCGGGCGCGGCGCAGCCCGAGGGCGGCGTCCGTGGGCATGGCGAGCAGCTGCGCGCTGAGGTCGGCCGGGTCGCCGCCGTCGACCTCGCCCGCATAGTCCAGGCCGGTCCACGGCTTGCCGTACCGCGTCGCCACCCGGACGTTGTCGTGGTTGCCCAGCACCCACGTCGGCGTCGCGCCGACGGCGTCGTGGAGCGCGATCGTCCGGCGGATGACCTCCCGCTGGGACGCCGCCGACCACCCCGACAGGAGCGCGTCGAAGTTGAACGTGAGGTGGAGGCGTCCGGGCTCGACGTACTTGATGAGTCGCTCCAGCGGGTCGAGGTACGCCTCCGACACGAAGACGCGGGCGCCGAGCTCGGTGTCGGCGTACTCGTCGGAGATCGCCCGCCAGCGCCGCTGGATGGCGGGCAGGTCGGCGTGGTCCCAGGCGGGGGAACCCGGGTACGGGTCGAGGGTGCCGCGCCCGGTCTTCGGGTCGACGCGGACGTCGGGCAGCGTCATGTCCTTGGCCATCGCGATCGCCACGTCGACGCGGAAGCCGTCGATGCCGCGGTCGAACCAGAACCGCAGGATCGCGTCGAACTCCGCCCGGACGCGCTCGTTGCTCCAGTTCCAGTCCGGCTGCGACACGTCGAACAGGTGCAGGTACCACTGCCCGGGCGTCCCGTCGGCGTCGGTGACGCGCGTCCAGGCGTCGCCGCCGAACATCGCGGGCCAGTTGTTGGGCGGCTCGTCGCCGTCCGGCCCCTGGCCGTCGCGGAAGATGAACAGGTCGCGCTCGGGCGAGCCGGGTTCGGCGGCGAGGGCGGCCTGGAACCACGGATGCTCCCAGGAGCAGTGGTTCGGCACGAGGTCGATGAACACGCGCAGGCCGAGCTCGTGGGCGCGCGCGACGAACTCGTCGGCCTCGGCGAGCGTGCCGAAGTCGGGGGAGATGTCGCGGTAGTCGGCGACGTCGTAGCCGCCGTCCAGCAGCGGCGACGGGTACCACGGGCTGACCCAGACGGCGTCCACGCCGAGGGCCGCGAGGTACGGCAGCCGGTCGATCATCCCGCGGACGTCACCCGTCCCGTCGCCGTTCGCGTCGGCGAACGAGCGCGGGTAGATCTGGTAGACCACCGCGCTGCGCCACCAGTCGGGGTCGGCGAACCGCGCGCGCCGCTGGGGGGCGGCCGCGGAGACCGGGTCGGTCGCGGCGGACGTCGTCGGAGGAGTCGGGGAACCTGTCGTCACAAGGCCCCACACTTCCTGGCGGTCCCGCCACCGTCAAGCCGGACGCCCGTCGCCTCCCCTCGCGGTTGCCACGGGCAATAGGCTGGGGGGCGTCCGTCGCCGACCGCGCTGCCGGTCGCCGATCACATCGCCGAATAAGGAGTCGCCATGAGTGGACGCCGTCGCCCCCGCGCTCTGGCACTGGCCGCCGTCGTCTCGGTGACCGCCCTGGCCGCCTGCACCCCCGGAGGACCCATGACCGCCAGCCCCAGCCCCGAGCCCAGCGGGCCCGTGTCGCTGCCGACCGCGGCGTCCCCGACCACGGCGGTGAGCCCGGCGTCGCCGGCCACCCCGGCGTCCCCGTCCACCGGACGCCCGACGTTCCGCACCATGCCCCCGCTGAGCCCCGCGCCGAGCGGGGCGCCGGCGTCTGTGAGCGACGCGCGCCTGCAGGCCATCAAGGCCGACCTCGGCAACCGCGGTGTCGACGCGGCGTCCGCGAAGGTCGTGAGCGCCGAATCGGTGACGTGGAACGACAGCTCGCTCGGCTGCCCGACGCCGGGCGGCATGTATTCGCAGGCGCTCGTGGAGGGCATGCGCGTGATCGTGGAGACCGGCGGGCGGCAGTACGACTACCGCTTCGGGAGCGGCGACTCCGCCACCTTGTGCGAGCCCCGGTGATCCGGGAGACGCTCCGGACGGTCATGCCCGACGGGGTCACCCTGCTGACCGACGTCGCCCGGCCGAACGACTCGGCGTCCCGTCCGGTGCCGCTGCTGCTGGCCCGGACTCCGTACCTGCTCGGCGGCCGGCTCACCCTGAAGCTCATGGGGCGCGACGTGGAGCGTCCGGGGGCCATGGCGGAGATGTTCGAGCTCCAGACCGACGTCTCGGTGGAGCGCGCGGTCGCGGCGGGGTTCGCGGTCGGCGTCCAGGCGTGCCGCGGCACTGACCGCAGCGACGGGACGTTCCGGTTCTACCGCGACGAGGCGTCCGACGGCGTGGCGACCCGGCGCGCGCTCGCCGCGCTGCCGTGGTGCGACGGGTCGGTGCTCACGTTCGGCCACTCCTACGTGACGACGACGCAGTTCACCGCCGCCCTCGCGGACGCCGACGGCATCGCCGCGATGACCCCCTGGGTCGCGCCCTCGACCTACGACGACGACCTCGCGATGCGCGGCGGCGTCCTGCTGGAGGGGCCGGGCTACGAGTGGGCGCGGCTGCGCGTGACCGACGGACGCGTGCGCGACGGGCTGCCCGAGGTGCCCGACGACGTGCTGCCGATGGACGTCTTCGAGTCCGCGCCGCTGCTGCGCGAGCTCGGCATCGCCGAGTTCGCGGACCGGCTCGCGGAGGCCCACCCCGCCGGCGCGCACCTGGCCGAGTGGGTCCGGCATCCGCTGCGCGACGAGTACTGGGAGGGGCTCGCGTACTCCGAGGCGTCCCTGCGCGGCCTGGACGTGCCGGCGCTGCACGTGTCCGGCTGGTACGACGTCTTCCAGGGCGGCACGCTGCGCAACTACCGGCTCATGCGGCAGGGGGTGGCGTCCGAGGGTCAGCGGCTCGTGATCGGCCCCTGGACGCACATCAACCGCACCGGCGACCTGGGGGGCCTGGTCTTGCCGCGGGCGACGCCGGTCGACGCCGGGTTGGACGTCCTGCAGCTCGATTTCTGGCGCGCGAGCGTTGGGGACGCCGCGGCCGCCGCCCGGCTGCCCGCCGGCCGCGCGCGGGTGTACCTCCTGGGCCTGAACCGCTGGGTCGACCTGCCCGACTGGCCCGTACCGGACGCCGAGCCGACGCGCTGGGCGCTCGGCCGCGACGCCGACGCCG
>NZ_JBDHZL010000134.1:0-6525 GCF_039811905.1 Nigerium sp.
GGGGGACAATGCGCTGTCCCTGTTTTGAATCGTCTATCCAGGGTCGTCCAAGGTGGTAATCGGACGTCCTTATTCGGTGCATACTTGTTAACGGAAGCCCGATCGGGGGGTCGGGGTTCCAGCCGAATCGGCGGCGAGCTGGGGGGTTTCTGCTCGGTCGATTCGAGTCGCACTCGGACCAAACGCGACACCAGCCGGCGAAGGCCCTGACCAAGTCAGAACCGGTTTGAGCGAGCAGCGGCCTCTCTTGGGCGGGGGAACCCGGAGGGGCCGCTGTCGCATATCACGACGACATTTCTTGTCGTTGCGCGCGCGATTCATATTCGCGCTTTCTCATTCTTATCGCGAGAAATCGACCGTTCCCGTGATTCGGGCGGCGGTCGTCCCGCCGACCCAGATCGCGTCGGCGTCCCCGTTAATGTGGACGCGGCCGGTGCGGCCGAGCGCGGTGCCCTGCGCGGCGACGTAGCGGCCGGGCAGCACCTCGGCCTCGATGAGCCACTGCGCGAGGCCCGCGTTGAGGCTGCCGGTGACCGGGTCCTCCAGGGGCGGGAGGTCGGCGTCGAACGCGCGCACCTCGACGTCGGCGTCCGCCCCGGCGGGGTGGGGCCCGACGAGTCCGAGCGACAGGTCGCCGAGCAGCGCGCGATCGGGACGGGCGCGCAGGACGGCCGCGGCGTCCGTGAGCAGGAGCCCGAGCCAGCCGGGGCCGTTGTCGACCCAGTTCGCCCCGACGACGTCGTCCTCGCCCAGGCCGACCGCGTGCAGGGCGCGCTCGACGACCTCGCCGTCGGCCGCGCCCGAGCGCACCAGCGGCGGCGCGGCGAACGCGAGGCGGCCGTCGGCGTCCGCGACCTCGATCAGGCCGGCGCCGCACTGCTGGACGATGCGTCCGGGCGTCCGGGGGACGCCGCCCGCCGCGAGCCACGCGCGGCACGAGCCGAGGGTCGGGTGGCCCGCGAACGGCAGCTCGCGCCCGGGGGTGAAGATGCGGAGCCGGTAGTCGGCGCGCGGATCGGTCGGGGCGAGCAGGAACGTGGTCTCCGACAGGTTCGTCCAGGAGGCGAAGCGGGCCAGCTCGTCGTCGGGCAGGCCGTCGGCGTCGTGCACGACCGCGACGGGGTTGCCGCCGAACGGCTCGTCGGAGAAGACGTCGACCTGGGTGAAGCGGTGTGGGCTCATGGCTCCCACCGTTGCACGGATTCGATCCCCCGCGCCATCGCGGACGCCGGCGCCGCGGCGACGAGCCGGTCGCGCAGCGCCCCGGCCACGCCGCCCGCCTGGGCGAGGCGTCCGAGCGCGCGGGCCTGGGCGGCGATCTTCTGCGCCCGCGGACGCCGCACCGCGTCGTAGCGGACGAGCGCCTCCTCGACGCCCGCCCCGCCGGCCACGAGCGCGGCGAGGGTCGCGGCGTCCTCGAAGGCCTGGTTGGCCCCCTGGCCGAGGTTGGGCGTCATGGCGTGGGCGGCGTCCCCGAGCAGCGCGACGCGGCCGGCGACGAACGTCGGCAGGTCGGGGGCCAGCTCGTCGATGGGCCGCCAGAAGACGCCCTCGGCGGGCGTCGCCTCGACGACGCGGGCGATCGGGTCGTGCCAGCCGCGGAACTCCTCCAGGACGCGGGCCCGCTGATCCCCCGGACGCTCGCCGCGCAGCCCGCCGCGGACCGCGAACCAGTAAACGCGGCCGTCGGGCAGGGGGACGACGCCGAACCGCTTGCCGCGGCCCCACGTCTCGCCCGGGACGACCGCCTTGACCGGCTCGGGCGTGACGCCGCGCCAGCAGCCGTAGCGGGCCCACAGCGGGGCGCCGGGCAGGTCGAGGGCGAGGCGGGTGCGCGAGTTCAGGCCGTCGGCGCCGACGACGAGGTCGAAGGTGCGCTGCTCGCCGCCGACGTCGGCGAGGCCGGAGGCGGCGTCCAGGACGCCCGCCGTCGTGTCGTGCCGGACGGTGCCGTCGGGCAGGGCGGCCACGAGGGCGTCCCGAAGTTCGGCGCGATGCACGACCCGCAGCCGCGCGTACGACGCGGCGGGCGGGCGTGCGAGCCAGGAGCCGTCGGGACGCCGCACCCCGCCGCCGGTCGGCGGGACGCCTCCGGTGAGCCGCTCGACGTGCTCCAGCAGGCCCACGGACGCCAGCGCGTCGAGCCCGTTGCCGAACAGCGACAGGCCCGAGCCCTCGCGCCGGTCGGCCGGCCGCCGCTCGGCGACCGTGACCGTCGCGCCCGCGTCGATCAGCCCGTGCGCGGCCGCCAGCCCGCCGAGCCCGCCTCCGATGACCAGAACGTCCATGGGGGCGATGATGCCATCAGTAGCGCGGAAGCGACGGATCGACCTCGTCCCGCCACGCGAGGATGCCGCCCGCGAGACTGCGGACGCGGGCCGGCCCGCGGGCGAGCAGGGCCTGGGCGGCGCGCGCCGACCGGACGCCGCCCTTGCAGTAGACGACGACCTCCTCGCCGGGCGCGACGTCGGGCGGGTCGGCGAGGAACCCGGCGAGCGGCATCGCGGTCGCGCCGGGCAGCATGCCGAGGTCGCATTCGGCCGGCTCCCGGACGTCGATGAGCCGCGGGGCGCGACCGGCGTCCAGCAGGGAGGCCAGCTCCCGCGGGCTGATCTCGGGCACGACGGGCGGCTCGCCGGAGGCGCCTGCGGAGGACGCGGGCGGCGTCCCGTCGTCGGCGCGGGGGCGCAGCGGCAGCTCGGTGATCGTCGTCGCGAGCGTGTCGAGGAACAGGACGCGCCCGAGCAACGGCCGGCCGACGCCGCACAGCAGCTTGACGGCCTCGATCGCCATCATCGAGCCGACCTGCCCGCACAGCGCTCCGAGGACGCCGGCGTCGCCGCAGCTCGGGACGAGCGCCGGGTCGGGCGGGGCGGGGAAGAGGTCGCGCAGGTCGACGCCGGGCGTGTCGGCGCCGGCGGGTGGGTTCTTCCAGAACAGGGAGACCTGGGCGTCGGTGCGGTAGATCGCCGCCCAGACGAACGGCAGCCCGAGCGCGGCGCAGGCGTCGTTCACGACGTAGCGGGTCGGGAAGTTGTCGGTGGCGTCGACCACGAGGTCGTAGCCGCCGAGCAGGTCGTGGGCGTTGGACGCCGTGAGCCGCTCGGCGTGCTCGGTCACCGTCACGCCGGGGTTGAGCGCCCGGACGCGAGCCGCGGCGGAGGCGACCTTGGGCGTCCCGACGGCGGCCGTGTCGTGGATGACCTGCCGCTGCAGGTTGGTGAGGTCGACGGCGTCGTCGTCGACGAGGCCGAGCGTGCCGACGCCGGCGGCCGCCAGGTACAGCAGGACGGGGGAGCCGAGGCCGCCCGCGCCGATCACCAGGACGCGCGCCGCGCGCAACCGGCGCTGCCCGGCGTCCCCGATCGCCGGAACCAGCACGTGCCGCGCGTAGCGCTCGCGCTCGGCGGGGGTGAGGGGCGGCGCGGGGTCGACGAGGGGCGGCAGCGGCATGGGGGCAGCCTAGTCGCGCGGGTCTTCTTGATCGATAAAGTGCCGGGGGTCGTTGCGCACTGTAACGATACAGATCACCCTGGAGATGCTCGACGAACGGGGTACGAAGAGGACGAAGAGGAGGAGGTGCAGGATGCGCGTCACGATGAAAGACATCGCGGAGGTGTGCGGAGTGTCGGTCATGACGGTGTCGAACGCGTTCAACCGTCCGGATCAACTGTCGCGCGAACTGCGCGAGCGCATCCTCGCCCGGGCGGAGAAGATGGGCTACGCCGGCCCGGACGCCCGCGCCCGCAACCTGCGCGCCGGGCGGTCGAACACGTACGCGGTCGTGTTCGCCGAGCGGCTGAGCTACGCGTTCACCGACCCCTTCTGCACCGTGTGGCTGGCCGGTTTCAGCCAGGCGATGGAGGCGCGAGGGGCGAGCGTCGTGCTGCTCTCGGTGCCGGTGGGCAGCCCGGGGTCGCTGGAGGCCGTCCAGCGGTCCGCGTTCGACGGCCTGGCGGGCCTGTGCGCGTCCAACGACGCGATCGACGCGGCGCGGCAGCGCGGGCTACCGGTCGTGGTGACGTCGGCGAGCGACGTCGGAGACCAGGTCACCATCGACGACTTCGCGGCAGGGCAGGACCTGGCCCGGCACGTGCGGCGGCTCGGGCACCAGCGAGTCGCGGTGATCGTCGAGACCCTCGACGAGGACGCCGACGTGCCGGTCGAGCTGGCGGTGCCGGAGTTCGAGCGGCTCGTGGCCGACGTCCGGAACCGCGGCTTCCTCGACTCGTGGGAGCGGTGGCGCGGGCTGTTCGCCGGGCTGGAGGGGGCGGAGACGTCGGTGGTCGTGGGCGGGCTGAACTCGCGCGAGGCCGGCCGGGCGGCGGCTCCGCTCGTGCTCGACCGCGCGGACCGGCCGACCGCGATCATCGCGGTCAGCGACGTGATCGCGCTCGGCGTCCTGGAGGCCGTGGACGCCCGCGGCCTCGTCGCGGGACGCGACGTCTCGGTCGCCGGCTTCGACGACCTGCCCCACCTGGCGGAGGCGGCGGGCCTGACGACGATCCGGCAGCCCATCCGCGACAAGGGACGCCTCGCGGCCGAGTTGCTGCTCGACCCCGACCGGCAGCCGCGTCGGGTGACGCTGCCGCACGAGTTGGTCGTCCGGAGGAGCACGGGCCCCGCCAGGTAGGCCCGTCGTCCTGCCGGCCCTTTCCGGTACCCCGTTCCAGACATTTCTAGCGAGGAGAAATCGCCATGTCTTTCTACAGCCATGCCCCGTTCGTCGAGAACGCCCGTCGTGAGGCGGCGTCCGCGCTGCCGGGCGCGCCGGTGATGGACGCGCCGGTGTCGGGCGCAGCGGTGTCGGGCGCGGGGGCGGCGTCCAGTCGGGCGGGTCGCGCCGTGCGGCGGTGGGTCGCCGCCGTGGTGCGCCGGGCCGCGGAGGCGGCGTTGCGTTGGGCTCGCGCGCAGGAGCGTCCGGCGTGACAGATGTCACCCGAACCGATGAAGGGTGGCACTGCTCGGGGCGGCGTCCGGTGGGAAGCATGGAGGCATGAACGAGAACCACTCCTTGCAGACCAAGAATCCCGAAGGCGTCCGGGCGGGTGAGCGCGAATACGCCGGCTTCCTGGCCGGGCGTCCCTGGTGGCGCGGCGCGGTCGCGATCGCGCTGCTCGTCGGCGGCTGGGTGATCGTGACCGTCGGCCTGTCGGTGGGCGCGCTCGCGTTCTCGACGCTGCTCGGCCTGCCGACCGGCTTCGGCGAGGGGCCGTCCCGGATCACGCCGCTGATGTTCCTCGCCGTCAATCTGACGTGGGCGGCGCTGATCCCGTTGTCGTTGGGCATTCAGCGGCTGCTGTACGGGGAGGCGGCCAGCCTGCACTCGGTTGTCGGGCGGGTGCGCTGGGGCCTGCTGGTGCGTGTCGCGCTGGTGCTGGTGCCCGTGTATCTGCTCGTGAACGCGACGGGCGTGCTGGAGGGCTTCGGGGCCGGGGACCGCGGCCGGGACGCCGGGGCGTTCCTGCTCGTCTGCCTGCTGACGACGCCGCTGCAGGCCGCGGGCGAGGAGTACGCGTTCCGGGGCCTGCTGACCCGGGCGGTGGGCGGCTGGTTCCGCGGGGGGCGGGCCGCGCTGATCGCCGGTGGCCTGGTGAGCTCGCTCGTCTTCATGGTCGCGCACGGCGCCGGGGACGCCTGGCTCAACGCGCACTACCTCTCGTTCGGGCTGGCGCTGACCGTCATCGCCTGGCGGACCGGCGGTCTCGAGGCCGGCGTCGCGATGCACGTGGTGAACAACATGGTCGCGTTGGGGGTCGGCGTCTGGGCCGGCCAGGACCTCGGCCAAATGGCCAACCGCCAGGCCGGCGTCGGCGGGCCGTTCATGCTGCTGCCCATCGCGTCGTCGATCGTCATCGCCGCGGTCGTCTGGTGGTGGACCGCCCGCCACCGCACCCCGCGCAGCGCCGTGCCCCCGCGCAGTGTCCTGTCCCCGCGCTCGGACGCCGTGTCCCCGCACAGCGCCGAGTCCCCGCGCTCGGACGCCCTGTCCCCGCGCTCGGACGCCGACGGCGCCGACGACGTCCCCGCCCCTCGGACGGCGGAGGCAGACCCGGGCGATGTGGAGGCCCGCTCCGACGCCGCAGCGGCCGGCGGCGGCGTCCCGTCGGGGGAGCGCCAGGGCTGACCGGCCCGACCCCTCCCGGCAGAAGGACCCTCATCGGTGCGGCCGTCCTCATGGGCGGCCGCACCGCCGTGTCGGAGCGCGCCTCCTTCGAGCGCGAACGGCTGCGCACTGGATTTCGCGCCATCAGTGAGAACAGCGTGAGGTTTGATGCATCGCGCACTGCTTTGCAGGTGCCGTGCCGTATCGGTCCTTCGCCGACGCGCCCACGCCTCCACGTGCCGACGTGAGGCGGTCGCTGTCCACGTCTGCGTCGCACGCCGCTTCGGCCCCACGCCCACCCCCGGCGCTCTTCCCGGACCCGCCCGCCGGGCCACTCGCCCCCGGGCCCACGGGCCTCCGCCCAGCCGTCTGGCGCCCACGGGCCTCCGCCCAGCCGTCTGGCGCCCACGCGCCCCCGA
>NZ_JBDHZL010000135.1:0-6243 GCF_039811905.1 Nigerium sp.
GAATCCCCGACGCCGCATCCGCCCCGGCGCGCTCGAAAAACGTTCCCGCGGGAACGTTTTTCGAGCCGACCGCACAGCGGCGTCCGGTTGATCGCAGGGCTCGGCGCACCGCGCTGGCTAGGGTGGCAGCATGACCGCACATGTCGCGTTCGCCGGCCACGACGTCCCCGCGATCGGGATGGGGACCTGGAACCTCGGCGACGACCCAGACCACCGCGCGCACGAGATCGACGCCCTCCGCGCGGGTCTGGACGCCGGGTTGCGCATCATCGACACCGCGGAGATGTACGGCTCCGGCCGGTCCGAAGAGCTCGTCGGGGAGGCGATCGCCGGACGCCGCGACGAGGTGGTCCTGGTGAGCAAGGTGCTCCCGTCGAACGCGTCGCGCCGCGGCACGGTGGCGTCCTGTGAGGCGAGCCTTCGGCGGCTGGGGACGGACGTCCTCGACCTGTATCTCCTGCACTGGCGCGGCTCGTCCCCGCTGGCGGAGACCGTGGACGCCCTTGAGGGCCTCGTCGCCGCGGGGAAGATCCGCGCCTGGGGCGTCTCGAATCTCGACCCGGACGACCTGCGCGAGCTGTGGAGCCTCCCCGCCGGACGCCGCTGCGTCACCGACCAGGTGCTCTACAACCTCACGCGCCGCGGCCCCGAGGTCGACCTGCTGCCACTGCTGCGCGAGGAATCCGTGCCCGCGATGGCGTACTCGCCCGTCGAACAGGGACGCCTCCTGCGCGGGCGCGGCGCGCGCGTCCTGGGCGAGATCGCGGAGAAGCACGACGCGACGCCCGCGCAGGTCGCGCTGGCGTGGGCGATTCGGGACGGCGACGTCCTCGCGCTCCCGAAGGCCGGACGCCGCGATCACATGCTGGAGAACGTCGCGGCGCTCGATCTCACGCTGGACGCCGACGACCTCGCCCGCCTGGACGCCCAGTGGCCCGCGCCCACGCATCCGGGGCCGCTGGAGATGATCTGACGCGGGAGATCATCGACCCGACGGGCGATGTGCGGCCGGGAACTCCGCCCGGACGCCGCCCGGTCGCCGTTTTGTCGGAGGCGTGCGTTACCGTGCGGGATGACTCGGGCCGACCGGCTCGCACACCTTGTGAGGAGAGACACATGCCTTCGCGCCTCAACCCGTACCTCCGCTTCGCCGGCAACGCCCGCGAGGCGATGGAGTTCTACCGGTCCGTGTTCGGCGGGCACCTCAGCGTCAGCACGTTCGGCGAGTTCGGCGCCTCCGACGACCCCGCGGTCGCCGACGGCGTCATGCACGCCATGCTGGAGACGAAGTTGGGCTTCACGCTCATGGCGTCCGACACCCCGCCCGGCATGGAGGCGTCCGCCCCGGGCGGCAGCATCACGCTGAGCCTGTCCGGCGACGACGCCGAACTCCTCCGGGGCTACTTCGACGCCCTCGCTGAGGGCGGCACCGTCGGCGTCCCGCTGGAGAAGCAGATGTGGGGCGACGAGTTCGGCCAACTCGTCGACAAGTTCGGGACGCCGTGGATGGTCGACATCACGGCGCTCTAACCACCCCGCCGGGCGACTCCTAGCCCCCCGCCTTGCGGCGGAACTGCCGTTTGCCGGACGCCTTCGCGTGCGTGTGGCCGACCGCCCGGTCGACCCCGCCGCCGTCGGCGGTGCGGTGGGCGGCGTTCCGCTTCGCCTCGAGCGCCTGGCGCATGGCTTCCTTGGGGTCGGGTACGCCGGCGTCCGGCGCGTCGGCGTCCGGTTCCACGTTCTGCGGCTTGTCGCTCATGCGTTCAGCCTGCCACCGCGACGCCCTCGGCGCGAGAGGCGACCAGCGGCGCGACCGGCGCCCGCGGCGTCAGATGGACGCCGGCGAGCATGCACCGCGCCGACCCGCCCGCCAGCTCGATCGTGGGCACGTCCAACGGCAAGAGCGCTGCGCTCGCCTCGATCGTCTCGCGCTGCGCGGGCGTGAGGGCGTTCGCCGCGCGCTCCGAGAGAGCGAGGACGCGGCCCTCCCTGCCGCAGAGTTCGAGCGCGTTGCCGCAGAACTCGTTGACCTGCTCCCAGGAGATGTCGACGATCTCGCGTCCGGAGTCGCGGAGACGCTCGAGAATCTCGTCGCGCCGGCGGGCGTCCACCATGACCTCGGTGCACACGATCGCGAACTCCGTCGCGATGCTCATGATCACGTTCGTGTGATAGATCGGGTTGCCCGCCGGATCGGTGTTGGCGAACACCATCGGCTCGTAGCCGAAGCTCGTGCAGAACCGCTCGAGAATGAGGGGGTCGGCGCGGTGAGAGGCGCCCACGTAGGCGACGCGCTCGAGGTGGTCGAGGATCATGGCTCCGGTGCCCTCGAGGAAGAGGTTGTCGTACTCCAGCCCCGAGTAGTCGATGACCTCCTGGACGCGGTAGCGCTCCTTCAGGAACTCCACGATGTCGGCCCGCCGCTCGTGGCGGCGGCTCGGCGCGGCCATCGGGTAGATCGCGATCCGGCCGCCCTGATGCGTGGAGAGCCAGTTGTTCGGGAACACCGAGTCGGGCGTCTCCCGGCCCACGTCGTCGAAGACGTGCACCCGGACGCCGGCGCCCATGAGCGTCCGGACGGCCCCGTCGAACTCACTCAGCGCCCGCGCCTCGATGGTGTCGGCGGTGATATCCGGGCGCGGGAGTTGAAATGCGTTGTCAACAGCCGTTTCCGGGTTCGGCGTGAAATGGTGCGGTCGCACCATGACGACCGCGCTCGGCGCTTGAATGTGCTTGCCAGCCATGGCCCCCTCATCTTTCTGGTCCCATGGGTCAGGCTAACTCAGCGCCCGATCAGTCCCCGAACAGAGGGGGGCAGGGCGGCGTCCGAGAAAGGGGCGCGCTCCGGTTCGCCCCATCCCTGCTGAAGAGGGACGAGGCCGCTCCAGGCGTCCGTCTCCTCGTCGGGTTCGGACGCCGTGCCCGTGCGCTCCTTGTAGAGCCAGTCCGTGAGCGGCAGCGCGAGGACGAGCGTCGCGGCGACCTCGCGCCCGGTGTGCGGGCGGACCTCCGCCGTCCGCCCCGGGGCGAGCCGGTCGGTGATGACGTCGAGCCCGTGCTGCTTGTCGGCCCCCCGGAGCTCGGTGCAGCGACCGCGGATCACCGCCGACCGGTAGTTCATCGACGAGTCGAACCCGGAGTGCGCGACGACGAGGGCGTCCAGCGCGGTGACGCACAGCGCGACCGGGGCACCGGACGCCGCGTGCCGCAGCAGCCCGGCCCCGGTGGAGCCGTGCATCACGACGCGGTCGCCGTCGCGGGCGACCATCATCGGGACCACCCAGGGGGCGTCCTCGTGGACGCCGGCGAGCGTCCCGACGAGTTGGTCGTCGAAGAGGGCGTCCAGTTTGGCGCGGTCGGTCGAGGCTCGTTCTGCGAGGCGTCGGATGCGGTCCATGGGCGCCAGTCTCGCGCATCGCGTGCGACGGCGTCCGCTCGCGCCGGGTGGACCTCCCGGCGCCGGGTTGACATGCTCTACTCAGTCACGTCCGAAGGAAGCCATGTTCACTCTTGCCGACACGCCCGTGAAGTTCGTCGGGTTGCTCGTCCTGTTCCTGTTCACCGCGATCTGGTCGGGGGTCGAGCTCGGCCGCCGGCAGACCGGCCGGCAGCGCCTGTCGAACCTGCTGCACCTCGCGATGTCGCTCGTCATGCTGGCGATGGTCGCGCAGCCGACCTGGCACGCCCTCCTCCGGACGATCGGCATGCCCGCCCTCCTCGGCTTCTTCGGGATCGCCGCGGCGTGGTTCGTCTTCCTCGCCGTGGACGCCGCCCGCCTCGGGCGGCGCCGCTCGGCGCTCCACTTCGTCGGGCACGCTGCGATGTTCGGCGCGATGGCCTGGCACCTCGCCGGCATGGCGATCAAGATGCCGCACAAGGGCCCCGGCATGAAGGACTGGATGATGGCCGAATCCGCCGTCGGCGGCTCCCTGTGGACGGTCGCGCTGGTCGGCGTCCCGTTCATGACGTATCTGCTGGTCAGCTCGGTGTACGACCTGGCGGCGGCGTTCCGGGGGACGCCGCGTTCGGCGTCTCACCGGGGTGCCGGCGAGCGCTTGTCCCGGCCCGACGCGGAGGCGTCCGGCTCGCTGCTCGTCGTCGCGGAGAGGGTCGTCGCGACGGCCGCGGCGCCGGAGGAGCGGCCGTCCGACGGCCTCTTGCACGAGCACGTGGCCGAGTGCGGGGCCCAGGAGGGCGCCGGCGCCGCGCGGGTCGCGCGGCTCGCCGGATTCGCCATGAACTTCGGCATGTTCTGGATGAGCACCGGCCTGATGGTGCCGCTGCTGCCGTTCTTCGCGCTGCTGTCCTTCTAGGACGCCGCCCCGCTCAGCGGCCGGTGGGCACCGAGCGGCGCGCGCTGAGGACGCCCGCGAGGGTGGCCACGGCCAGCCCAGCCGCGGGCACGACCAGCAGTCCGACGCGGAGGCCGGCGGCGTCCGCGATGGCCCCGACGATCGGCGGCGACAGCAAGAAGCCGAGCCGCATCAGCCAACTGACCACCGTGAGCCCCGTGCCCGGTCGGAGGCCGGGCAGCTCGTCGGCCTCGTTCATCGCCGCCGGGACCAGGGTCGCGACCCCCAACCCGGCCGCGGCCAGCCCGGCGATCGTGCCGGGCACGGACGGGAACGCGAGCGCCAGCCCCAGCCCTGCCGCCACGAGGACGCCGCCGGTGCGGGCGACGGCCCGCTGGCCGAAGCGGTCGACAAGGCGGTCGCCGGTGAGGCGTCCGACGAACTGGGCGCCGACGAGCGCGATGAAGCCCCACGCGGCGAGCTCGGCGGGCGCCCCGAGGGACTGCGACAGGTAGACGGCCGCCCAGGAGTTGCCGGCGTCCTCGACGATCGCGCCGGCCGTCGCGATGAGCACGAGGGCGGCCAGGACGCCGAGCAGGCGTCCGGAGACGTTCCCGCGGGAACGTTTTTCGGGCTCCTCGGCCGCTGCCTGCAGGCCCGCGTCGACGGGGTCGGCCGTCTCGTCCTCGCCGTCGGGGCCCGGCAGGCAGAACCGGAGGGCGACGAGGGAGACGGCGGCGAAGATCAATGCCGACAAGCCGAGATGGATGCTGCGGGGGAGCCCGATCGCGAGGGCGCCTGCCGCCATCGCGCCGCCGGTGACCGCGCCGATCGACCAGATCGCGTGGAACGAGTTGATGATCGAGCGTCCGAACAGCCGTTGGACGCGCAGGGCGTGCGCGTTCTGGGCGACGTCGGTGATGGCGTCCATCGCGCCGCCGAACAGGAGGGCGGCCGCGAAGGCGACGACCGTGGGCGAGAGGCCAGCGGCGAGGACGCCCAGGCTCGTCAGCAGCGTCCCCGCGACGGCGATGAGTCCGGAGCCGAAGCGCCGGATCAGCGCTCCTGCGGCGAGCCCCGCGAGGATCGCGCCGGTCGGGAAGGCGGCCACGGCGAGGCCATACGCGGCGTTGCCGAGGGCGAGGTCGCCCTTGATCTCCGGGTAGCGCGGGATGAGGTTCGCGAACAGGCCCCCGTTGGTGAAGAACAGGGCCGCGACGGCGACGCGTGCCCGCCGGACGTCCGGGGTGGGCGCGTCGCGCACGTCGCGAGATGCGGTGAGCGAGGTGGTCATGTGTACGAACGTACATGAGAGGTGTACGGACGTACGCATCGGTTGCCACGTGTTGCGTGGCGGGTGGCGTAGCGTGGCGACCATGACGACGCGTTCGACATCGCGCCGGACCGATCCCGGCCGGCGCGACCGCATCATCGACGCCTGTCTCGACGTCGTTGCGGAGTTCGGCGTCGCGGGGACCTCGCATCGGCGGGTCGCGGCTGCGGCGGGCGTCCCGCTGGGGTCGATGACGTATCACTTCTCCGGCATGGACGACCTCCTCCGCGCCGCGTTCGCCCGCTTCGCCGGGGACGTCGGTGGGCGCGTCGAGCGCAGCATGGCGGCAGCCCCCGACGCCGACGCGGCCGAACGCGCTCTGGTCGACGTCATCACGCAGGGGACGCTGGCCGACCAGCGGGAGCTCGTCCTCACCCTCGAGCTCTACACGCTCGCCGCACGGGAGTCGGCGTATCGCGAACTCACGGACGCCTGGATGGCGCGCAGCCGCGCCGCGCTCGAGCGGCACTTCGCGCCCGCCGTCGCCGCGCAGTTGGACGCCCTCGTCGAGGGCCTCTCCATCCACCGTGCGCTCGTCGCGCCGGGGGCGTCCGAGATCCTGGACGCCGGCGCGGTTGCGGACGCCGTGCGGCGGGTGGTGGGTCGGGGCGCCTAGGG
>NZ_JBDHZL010000136.1:0-6214 GCF_039811905.1 Nigerium sp.
GGCCGTGATCGCGGACGCCTGCAGCGTTTCGAATGACCTGAGTCTCGTGCGGTCCGCCACACCGACAAGAGTCGCGCGACCCACGCCTCACGTCGCGTGCTCCACCACGGGGTTCGTGAGGCGTCCAGCGTCAGGCGTCCCGCACCCCGCACCCCGCACCCGTGTGACGTTCTCCACATCAGAGCGTGGAGAACGTCAGGTAGAAACGCCCACGGGGCGGGAGTGAAAGACTGCCCCCATGACGGACTGCATCTTCTGCAAGATCATCGCCGGCGAGATCCCGAGCAAGCAGGTCTATTCCGACGACCATGCGTTCGCGTTCCTCGATGTGGACCCCTTCAAGCAGGGCCACACGCTCGTCGTCCCGCGCGAGCACGTCTCGGACGCCCTCGCAGCCCCCGACGTCCTCGCGTCGATCGCGCCCGCCGTCTCCGCCACCGGACGCCTCCTGCGCGACCGGCTCGGGGCGTCCGGAATGAACATCCTCTCCAACGTCGGCGAGGACGCCGGCCAGTCCGTGTTCCACCTGCACGTGCACCTGGTGCCGCGCTACTCCGACGACCCGGGCATGGGTTCGCTGCTGCGCAAGGTCCCCGGGGCGTCGCTCGACGAGGTGCACGCCCGCCTCACCGCCTGAGCGGTCAGATCCAGGACGCCCCTCCCGACGCTCCCGCGCCGTCCGACGCTCCCGCGCCTCCATCCATCACCCGCGCCTCCGGCCGTCACCCCACCCGGACGCTGCACGCACCGCTCACGGTGCAGGTGATGGAGCCGCGCTGGAACCGCGTCACGCTTCCGACCGAGTTCGCGGACGTGCTTGCCACCGGCAGCCCCAGTCGGGCCGCCGCGGGCACGTACGCCGCATGCGCGGGGCCGTAGACCGCGCGCGCTCCGGTGGAAGCGCTGTAGTAGATGCCGCCCGACGTGAACAGCGTCTTGCTCGACCCGGCCACCGGCCCCGCGACGAGGTCCGTCGTGGGCGCGCCGAGCGGCGACATGATCCCCCCGAGGGAGTCCCACACCGGACGCACCGGACCGTTCACGTAGTGCGCCCCGCCCGCCGCGCTCCAGCCCATCGACGCGTTCTCGAAACGCACCTCGGCGAACCCGCGCGAGGCCCGCTCGGTCGTGGTGGGCGCGCCGGTCCAGCCCTTGATCGTCCCCGAGCCGACCCACCGCTGGTAGGTCGGGCTGCCGGGTTTGAGCCCGCCGGTCACGTTGAGCAGGTGCGAGCGCAGCCCGAACTTGAACCGGAAATCGGCCCCGGCGACGTCCACCGTCCGCAGCGACCCCACCAGCCGCACCGTCCCCGCCCGGCCGCCCCAGCGTCCCCGGCCGTCCCGGCTGACGATCTGGGCCGACCGCAGCGTCCCGATCGTCGGGTACGCGCGTTCGATGGTCGTGCGCGCGAGCGGCACCGTCCAGGCCTGGTTCGTGACGCGTCCGTCGTAGGGGTCGGCCTTGGCCACCAGGTAGGGCGCCCCGCCGGGCGCCACGTAGCCGCCGTTCGACGACGAGAACATCGTCAGCGCGAACCCGCCGCCGTAGCGCAACACCTGGTTCTTCGTCGTCGCCACCGCCGTGTTGGACGCCGCGGCCTCGCGCAGCGTCCGCGGCCCGTTCGCGGACGACCGCGTCGCCGCGCCCGCGTACACCTGGCAGTTCGTCGTCTCGCACGTGTCGTACACGGCGGACGCCCCGGCGAGCGCGCGCGCCCGCGCGGCGAACGTCCGCGCGGCGACGGACTGCGCGGCCAACGCGTTCGGACGCCACGACGACGGCATCTCGGCCGGCACGACCGACTTCAGGTAGTCCTCCATGGGCAGCGTGTTCACGGTGCGCGGGCGCGAGTCGTAGCGCAGGGTGACCTTCCCCCGCAGATCCCGGACGCCGCCCCCCGGCAGCATCAATTGCACGTAGCCGGCGGTGGGGTTCTCGAAGTGCCAGGCCGCCGTCTTGGGCAGGGTCACCGCCCGGGACGCCCACGTCCCGTTCGCCGACCGGGACTCCAGCACCCGGACGCCGCCCACCACCCGCATCCGCCACCGCGTGTAGGACGCCCCCGTCGGCAGCGCCTGCGTCCCGCCCGCGTCGCTGACGAGCCGCAGCCCCGCCTGCGGGACGACACTCGTCTCCGCGTCGCCGTCCGCCGAGATCCACACGCGCATCACGTTGCCGGCAGGCAGCACGGCCCTCGTCGTGCCGGGGTAGTAGAAGGCGAGGATCGACGTCCACGCCAGCCCGGCCCGCGCGGCGCCCTCGGCGCCGTACTGCGACATCCCGATGCCGTGGCCGTAGCCGGTCCCGGCGACCGTGATCGTGTCGGCGAAGACCGGCTGCGCCGGGTCGGCGGACGCCGCGGGCGCGCCCATGCCGAGCGCGAGGGTCCCCACTGCGAGCGCGGACAACGGCCGAACCAGCCAGGGGAGAGCGGGGCGGTGAGTCGCGAGGGGCATGCGGCGTCCAATCTTAGAGACGGGTGTCGCGCACATCCTCGGTCACATCCGGTCGGAGTGCAAGAGCGGGCGGCGTCCCGCATCGCGGGCATTGTGTCCGTGATCCCACGCGCCCCCGGGGGACCCGGCTATAGTCGGGGCCGTGCATTCGAGCGCTCTCGTAGTTTCGTAGCGTGTTGTCGTAGCCGACGACACGCTCCCTCGCCTGCCTAGTGGCAGCGGGGGTTTTTCTTTGCAAGAACGCCTGCGCACCCCCAGACCCCACGAAGAAAGGAAGGGAGTAGAGATGGCCGAGCAATCGCCGAAAACACTGACCGGAGCCCAAGCCCTCGTCGAGTCGCTGGAGCGCGTCGGTGTCGAGGTCGTCTTCGGCATCCCCGGCGGCGCCATCCTCCCCGCGTACGACCCCCTCGGCCAGAGCAAACTGGTGCGGCACATCCTCGTCCGGCACGAGCAGGGCGCGGCGCACGCCGCCGAGGGCTACGCCATGACGACCGGACGCGTCGGCGTCTGCATGGCGACCTCCGGGCCGGGCGCCACGAACCTCGTCACCGGCATCGCGGACGCCTACATGGATTCCGTGCCGATCGTCGCGATCACCGGGCAGGTCGCCTCGGCGTCCATCGGGACGGACGCCTTCCAGGAGGCCGACATCCGCGGCATCACGTTCCCGGTCACCAAGCACAGCTTCCTGGTGACGCGCGCCGAAGACATCCCGACCGCGATCAAGCAGGCCTTCCACATCGCGCGCACCGGGCGTCCGGGGCCGGTCCTCGTCGACATCGCCAAGGACGCCCTGGCGAACGAGGCCCCGTTCGAGTGGCCGGGCGACCTGGACCTGCCCGGCTACCGTCCCGTGCTGCACCCGCACATCAAGCAGATCCGCGAGGCGGCCCGGCTGATCAGCGAGTCGCGGCGCCCGGTGCTCTACGTGGGCGGCGGCGTCGTCAAGGCGCAGGCGTCCGAGCAGCTCACCGAACTCGCGCACATCGCCGAGATCCCGGTGGTCACGACCCTGATGGCGCGGGGCGCTTTCCCCGACAGCGACCCGCTGCACATGGGCATGCCGGGCATGCACGGCCGGGTGGCGGCGGTGGGCGCGCTGCAGCGCTCCGACCTGCTGATCACGCTGGGCGCCCGCTTCGACGACCGCGTGACCGGCAAGCTGGCCACGTTCGCGCCGAACGCGAAGGTGATCCACGCCGACGTCGACCCGGCCGAGATCGGCAAGAACCGGGCGGTGGACGTCCCGATCGTGGGCGACGTCAAGGAGGTGCTCACCGAGCTCATCGAGATCATGCGCGGCGCGGACCTGCCCGACTTCGGCCCCTGGACGACGTACCTGTTGTCCCTGCGGGACAAGTACGACCGCATCGAGTACGAGCCGACGAAGGACGGCCTGCTCAGCCCCGAGTGGGTCATCAAGCGGCTCGGCGAGGTGGCGGGGGACTGCTTCTACGCCTCGGGCGTCGGGCAGCACCAGATGTGGGCGGCGCACCTGCTGCCGTTCGAGAAGCCGGGGCGCTGGCTGAACTCCGGCGGCGCGGGCACGATGGGCTACTGCGTGCCGGCCGCCATGGGCGGCAAGGTCGGCCGGCCCGAGGAGGTCGTGTGGGGCATCGACGGCGACGGCTGCTTCCAGATGACGAACCAGGAGCTCGTCACGTGCGCGCTCAACGACATCCCGATCAAGATCGCCGTCATCAACAACCAGAGCCTTGGCATGGTGCGGCAGTGGCAGACGCTCTTCTACGGCGAGCGGTACAGCAACACGAACCTCGAGTCGCTCCGCGTGCCCGACTTCCCGAAGCTCGCCGAGGCGATGGGTGCGGTGGGTCTGCGCGCCGAGACGCCCGAGGAGGTGGAGGACGCCCTGGCTCAGGCGATGGCGATCAACGATCGTCCGGTCGTGGTCGAGTTCGTCTGCCACAAGGACGCGATGGTGTGGCCCATGGTGGCCGCAGGCACGAGCAACGACGACATCAAGATCGCCAAGGACATGGCGCCGGACTGGGAGGATGAGATCCTGTGAGCAAGACCTATACCCTGAGCGTCCTCGTCGAGAACAAGCCCGGCGTCCTGGCGCGCATCTCGGGGCTGTTCGCCCGGCGGGGCTACAACATCGAGTCCCTCGCGGTGGGCCCGACCGAGCGTCCGGAACTGTCGCGCATCACCCTGCAGGTCGGGGTGAGCGATCAGCTCGTGCTCGAGCAGATCACCAAGCAGCTCAACAAGCTCGTCGAGGTGCTGAAGATCGTCGAGCTGGAAGACTCGGCGGTGCGCCGCGAGCTGATGCTGATCAAGCTGAAGGCCGATCCGGCGACGCGCAGCCAGATCATCGAGATCGTCCAGCTGTTCCGCGGTAAGACGGTCGATGTTCACAACGAATCGCTCGTGGTGGAGGCGACCGGCAGCCCCGACAAGCTCGCGGCGCTGCTGGAGATGCTGAAGCCCTACGGCGTCCGCGAACTGGTGCAGTCGGGCCTGGTCGCGCTCGCCCGTGGCAGCAAGTCGCTCACCGAGCGGCCCAAGAACGACCGCTTGCGGGCCGTGGCCCGCTAGCCCTCGAGGAAACAACAGGAGAAGAAGGTAAAGCAATGGCAGAGATGTTCTACGACTCCGACGCCGACCTCTCGGTGATCCAGGACCGTTCGGTCGCCATCATCGGCTACGGCTCCCAGGGCCACGCGCACGCGCTCAACCTGCGCGATTCGGGCGTGGACGTCCGCGTCGGCCTGCGCGAGGGCTCGAGCTCGGTCGCGAAGGCGGAGGCCGAGGGGCTGCGCGTCGTGTCGGTCGCCCAGGCGACCGAGGAGGCCGACCTCATCATGATCCTGGCTCCCGACCAGGTGCAGCGCACCCTGTACGCCGAGGAGATCGCCCCCTACCTGCAGCCGGGCGACGCGCTCTTCTTCGCGCACGGGTTCAACATCCGGTTCGGCTACATCAAGGCGCCCGAGGGCGTCGACGTGTGCATGGTCGCCCCGAAGGGGCCGGGCCACTTGGTCCGTCGCGAGTACGTGGACGGCCGCGGCGTCCCCGTGATCGTCGCCGTCGAGGTGGACGCCTCCGGTAAGGCCTGGCCGCTGACGCTCGCCTACGCGAAGGCCCTGGGCGGTCTGCGCGCCGGCGGCATCAAGACGACCTTCACCGAGGAGACCGAGACCGACCTGTTCGGCGAGCAGTCCGTGCTGTGCGGCGGCATGAGCAAGCTGGTCCAGACCGGCTTCGAGGTGCTGACCGAGGCGGGCTACCAGCCCGAGGTCGCGTACTTCGAGTGCCTCCACGAGATGAAGCTCATCGTCGACCTCATGTACGAGGGTGGCATCGCCAAGCAGCGCTGGAGCATCTCCGACACCGCCGAGTACGGCGACTACGTCTCCGGCCCGCGCGTCATCGACCCGCACGTCAAGGAGAACATGAAGGCCGTGCTCGCCGACATCCAGTCGGGCGCGTTCGCGAAGCGCTTCATCGACGACCAGGACGCCGGCGCGCCCGAGTTCAAGAAGCTCCGCTCCGAGGGCGAGGGCCACCCGATCGAGGCGACCGGCAAGGAGCTGCGCAAGCTCATGTCGTGGGTCAAGCCCGCCGACTCCGACTACGTCGAGGGCCACGCCGGCCGCTAGGTGTCTCGCTAGGCGGCTCACAGGCTCGTCCGGACGCCCACCGGCGCCGGACGTGAGAAGAAGGGGACGCCCCGCCCACAAGGCGGGCGTCCCCTTCGCCATGTCGGGTGTGCTGTGCTGCCCGTGGCCCGG
>NZ_JBDHZL010000137.1:0-6167 GCF_039811905.1 Nigerium sp.
TAGCACCGCGAGGGCGGCGGCCACCTGCTCCCCCAGCGGCCCGGCGAGGCCGTGCGCCCCGCGCTCCTTGAACGCGACGACGGCCGCGCGGCGCTCCCGCGCGTAGTCGCCCGCCGCGACCACCGGAAGCCCGCCCAGCACCGTGGCCACCGGCCGCGGTTCGAGGGCGGCCCGGCATCCCGCGCACAGCCGCGCCCCCGGACGCCCGCACACCGGGCACCGCGCGCCGAGCAGCAGGTCGGCCGCGGCGTCCCTCGTTGTGAACCCACACACCCACCACGATGGGCCGGCCGTGTCATCGCTAGCCGGACGCCGGTTCTTCTAGTCGGGGTAGATCACGCCCGTGACGCCGGTCATGTAGGGCAGCCAGCGCAGGTTCGAGGAGTACCGGAGCACCTCGCCGGAGTCGCGCAACACGACGGGGGCGACCCCCGGGGCGACCGAGATCTCGCTGAGCCCCTCGGTGCTGGCGGGCCCCAGGTTCGTCGCGACGCCGCCTTCTTGGCCCGTTTGGACCACGACGGCGTTGCCGCCCAGATCGGCGACGACCATCAGCGAGCTGTCTGTGTCCCAGCCGACGTCGAGCACCGGCGCCGGACGGTCGTCCCGCGCCTGGACGACCACCTCGCGCCACCCCGAGAGCGTCACCCCGCCGCTCGAGCGCTCGACGCGCGCGATGCCGAGGGCGCCCCGGCCGTCCGGGAGCCGGACGACGATCGCGATCCGCACGCCGTCCGGCGCCACGCGCACCCGCGTGACCGACCCGGCGGGAAGCCCGGCGACCGGCGTCGGCCGCCACGACCCGCCGGTCAGCACCCGGACGCCGCCGTCCACCGGCACGAAGACCTCGCCCTGCCGCGCGTAGTCCGGACGCCCGACGGCCCCGGCCGACAGCTCCTGTTGCGAGGAGTCCTCGCTGACGCCCACCAACCGGATCGTGGTGCCGTTTTCGACGACGGCCGCCTGGGACCCGTCCCCCCGGACGTCCGCGGCCGTCACGTGGGACGCCGCCGGCGCGACCGCGACCATCTGCACGGATCCCCCGACGTCCACCGCGCGGGCGAGGTGTCCGCGGTTCACGACGAAGAGCTGGCGGGAGAGCTGTGCGTCCGACGGCGAGGCCTCCGCGAACGCGTCGATGGCGAGCGGGCCCGGCGCGACCCGCGGCAGGCTCCAGGGGCGGCCGGAGGCGTCCTCGATGCTCACGTGGCTCACGTAGGCGAACGACCGGAACGTCCACACCAGCTCGGCGGCGATCCGCCGGGCGGCTTCCGGGGACGGCGGCGAGGCGGCCGCGACGCCGATCCGGACCAGCCCGGTCTCCGACACCGAGATGTCGGCGAGGCTCAGGCCGGGAGGCGGCGGGTCCACCGCGCCCGACAGCCACTCCGGCGGGCCGGCGAGCACGGCGCGGGCGGCCAGTTCGCGGGCGCGCGGCCCGCGCGGGAAGTAGCGGGGGTCGGCCACCAGCCACGACGCTGAGGGCGCGTGGTGGTAGACCACCACGCGGACGAACGCGGCCGGGAACAGCGACTGCGAGATCAGCAGCCCGGCCGGGGGCTGGGAGACGCGCCACTCGCCGTTCGCGTCCCGGACGACTCCGAAGTCGTGCGACACCTGATCGGACGCCTGCTGATACGTCCCGTCCGCCGCCAGGACGCCGACGACGCCGGCGTCCAACACCCAGCGACCGTTCCTCTCTTCGGGGGAGACCCCCGACGCGTAGATCTTCACGCCCTCGTCGGGGTTCCAGGGCTGGGCCGCCTCGTCGGTGAGGTATTGCCGGGCCGTCGCGAACCCGGACTCGTCGGCGGCCATCGCCATGAGGAACCCCTCCACGACGTCGGCGGCCGACGCGCCGTGCGCCGGCGGGTGCGGGTTCACCCGGACGCCTGCGTTCACCGGCGCCCGGCTCGCCTCCACCCGGACGACCGGCCCGCTCGTCGGCACCCGGACGCACCCGGACAGCAGCGCCACGGCCAGCGCGAGCCCCGCCCAGCACCGCAGGCGCCGGCGGTTCACGACGCCGCCCCCGTCGCGTCCGTCGCGGCCGCCCCGTCCGCCCCGTCCGTCGCGCCCGGGAGCGGGATCGGCGAGCCGGCGAGGACGATGTCGGGCGTCCGCGGCAGCGTCAGGCGGAACATCGCCCCTTGTCCGGGGCTGCCCCAGACGTCCAGCCAGCCGCGGTGCAGCTGGGCGTTCTCGAGGGCGATCGACAGGCCGAGCCCGGTGCCGCCGACGGTCCGGAGCCGCGACGGATCGGCGCGCCAGAACCGGTCGAAGACGTGCAGGGACTGTTCCGGCGTCAGCCCGACGCCGTGGTCGCGTACCGCGACGGCGACCGACTCGGCGTCCGTGCGGATGAGCACGTCCACCGGCCGCTTCTCCCCGTGCTCGATCGCGTTCGCGATCAGGTTCGACACGATCCGCCGGACGCGGCGGGTGTCGACGTCCGCGGTGGCCGCACCGGCGGCGTCCACCCGCAGGTCGATGCCGAAGCTGTCGGCCAGCGCGCGTTGGGCGTCCACCTCGTCGCGCACGAGGTCGACCAGGTCGACCTCCTCGAGCGCGAGGACGGCGGCGCCGGCGTCGAACCGGGAGATCTCTAGCAGGTCGGTGAGCAGCGATTCGAAGCGGTCGACCTCGCGCGACAGCAGCTCGGCCGACCGCGCGGTGACGGGCGGCATGAGGTCGCGCTCCTCGTAGAGCACGTCGGCGGCCATCCGGACGGTGGTCAGCGGCGTCCGTAGTTCGTGCGAGACGTCCGAGACGAACTGGCGCTGCACGCGCGAGAGGTCTTCGAGCTCGGCGATCCGCCACGACAGCTCGGACGCCATGTGGTTCATCGAGCGGGCCAGCCCGGACGTGTCGACCGGACCGTCGCTGTGCATGCGCACCGACAGGTCGCCGTCGGCCATGCGCTGGGCGGCCCGCCGGGCGGCGCGCACCGGACGCAGGATCTGCAGCGAGATCAGGTACATGATGAGCGCCATCAGCGGCAGGATCAGCAGCGCTGTCCCGATCGCCGCCCGCTGCACGAGGGCGAGCGTCTCCGCCTCCTGCTTGGTCGTGAACAGGAAGTAGATCGGGTAGCGCCCGAGCGAGGCCGACCCGAGCGTGCCCGCCACCACGACCCCCGCTTCGGACGCCCGCCCGTCCGTGTAGGTGATGGTCGTCGGCGTGGTGAACAACTCCCCCTCCGGGCTGGCCGCCACCCGCTGCCGGATCGCCGCCGGCACCGAACCCACGTCCAGCCCCGCGGACCCGATCATCGAGCCGGTCCCTTCGAGCGCCACCGAGAAGGTATTGCCGAAGCTGCCCCGGTCGGACGCCTCCTGCGCCAGCGACAGCAGCAACACGTTCACGTTCGCGCCCCTCAGGTCGCTCGCCCGCAGGTCGGCCTGCATCGCGGCGATCGCCGAGGACGCCTCCGACACCGACTCGGCCGTCTTCGCCTCGAACACGCCCCGGGACGACTGATCCATCAGGTAGGTCCCCGTCAGAGCGAGGACGCCGATCGTCGCGACGACGACGCTCGCCACCACCCGGAACGGCAGCGAGCGCGCCCACAGGCGCGCCGGGGCCATCACCAGGCGGCGCACGAACCTCATGTCGCCGGCGTCCCCGCCCGGTAGCCGATGCCGCGGACGGTCACGATGATCTCCGGACGCTCCGGGTCGCGCTCGATCTTGCTGCGCAGCCGCTGCACGTGGACGTTCACGAGCCGCGTGTCGCCCGGATGCCGGTAGCCCCACACCTCCTGCAGCAGCAGTTCCCGGGTGAACGCCTGCCGCGGCTTGCGGGCGAGCGCGAGCAGCAGGTCGAACTCCAGCGGCGTGAGCCCGATCGTCTCGTCGCCGCGGTGCACGGTGTGCGCCTCCACGTCGATCGTCAGGTCGCCGATGCGCAGCACGGTCGCCTCGTCGTCGGACGCCGCCGACCGCCGCAGCCGCGTCTTCACCCGCGCGAGCAGCTCCTGCGTCTTGAACGGCTTGGGCACGTAGTCGTCGGCGCCGGCCTCCAGGCCGTCCACCACGTCCTGCGTGTCGGACTTCGCGGTGAGCATGATGATCGGCACGTCGGACTCGGCCCGCAGGTCGCGGCAGACGTCCACGCCGTCCCGGCCGGGCAGCATCAGGTCCAGCAGCACCAGGTCAGGGTGCACCCGCCGGAAGACGTCGAGGGCCTCGTCGCCCCGCCCCACCCAGTCCGTCGCGAAGCCGGACGCCTGCAGCACGATCTGCAGCATCTCCGCCAGCGCGGCATCATCGTCGATGACGAGGACGCGGCTGCCGGTCAGCGCCTTCCCACTCTCTGGCACGCGGGCACTTCCCTTCAGTTCAGCTCCGGCGTAGCGGTCCACGCCGACAGCAACCCTAGTTCTCCGCCCTGACGACGGAGAACGCGGCGCCACAGTGTCGCAGGATCAGGGTCGAACACGTCGCCCTGGCGGCCGGGAACCGGGTACCACAGGTCCCGCGCGAGCTCGGAGTCGAGCTGCCCCGGGCCCCAGCCGGCGTAGCCGGCGAACACCCGCAGGTCGGCGTAGGCGCCGTGCGCGATCTCGACGGGAGTGTCCAGGTGCAACAGCCCGACCCGCTCGAAGACCGGACGCCAGCCCGGCGGCTCCTCCTGCTGCCGCAGCGGGGACGCCAGGCAGATCGCCCCCTCCTGGGAGACAGGGCCCCCGTCGAAGAGCGCGTCGGGATAGCTCGCGAGCGGCGCCCACTGCGGCAGTGCCGCCTGCAGCTCGAAGCCCGACAGCCGGTTGAGCACGACGCCGAGCGCGCCGGAGGGGTCGGCGTCCAGGATCAGGACGACGGACTGGCCGAACACGCCGTCGGTCAGGCCGACGCCGGCGATCAGCAGCAGGCCGGGCTCGATCGTGGGGGTGCTCATCACGGCTCCTTTCCGGCCCCATCCTGCCATCGAGCGCGCGCAGGACGCATCGAAAGGCCGTCGGAGGTCAGCCGGTTCGAGGCCGAGCCGTCTCGGGACCTGGCAGGAGCACTGCGTCCACGCGGTGCTCAGTACGGACGCCTGGCCCCACTGGCCTACTGCATTCGACAACGTGTTCGCCGGCCGAAGACGTTGACCATCGCATCGTCGTTCCGCTGCGACAAGGCCGAGATCGCCAAAGAGAACCTCGACGACGCCCGGGCAAACAAAATGGCGGGACGTGCGAACCTGCTCTCGGGACTGCGGCACTTCCCCTGGGGCGGAGCTCAGGAGGCACGCGTGTCGACCTCCTCGCGTCCGGGGACGATGGCCTCATCCCTGCCCCAGGCGTGCTCCTGGCGAACTGAATCCCAGACCGTGACGATCTCAGCCGTAGTGGTATCGACACGCGGCGATGCGGACCTCATCCCCGCTGATCTTGTAGACGAGCCGGTGCTCATCCGTGATCCGACGAGACCAGTAGCCGGCGAAGTCATGCCTCAATGCCTCCGGCTTGCCGATGCCCTCATTGCCGTTGCGGCCGATGTCCGCGAGTAGCCCATTGATCCGCTTGAGCACCTTGCGATCCTGCGCCTGCCACCAGAGGTAGTCATCCCACGCGTTCTCGCTCCACACGAGCAGCACGTCAGTCGGCCTCCACCAACTGATGCTGCTGACCGCGACCGGCCTCCAACTGCTCCATGGCATCCAAGAGCCGCCGGGCGTTGGCCGGCGAACGCATCAGGTAGGCCGTCTCGCGAAGCGATTCGTAGTCGGCCAACGACACGATGACGACCGGCTCATGACCGGCTCGCGTGATGACGACCTCTTCACGGTCGTTGACCACGCCATCCAGCACCTCGGCATAGCGCGCGCGGGACTCGGTGTAGCTCAGCGTCTTCATGGCTCCTCCTGTACGCAAAACTGTACGTCGCCCCGCAGCGCTCAACAAGTGCGAGTGATCGGGGAAGCTCACGCTCCGGACAGCACACACCAAGGACGGGACCGCTTCCACAGCCCCGGCTCTGTCACAACGGAGGTGAGTCCGTCATGAGTTTCGTCCTTCGCCAGGACGCCAGCACCGGCCAAGAACTCCGCAAGCAACAGGTGCGGGAGACCCCCCGGGCCTTCGCCGACTTCGTGATCTCCTCGTGGTAAAAGAAGTTCACCAGCGTGGGCGGGGTCGAACGGCTTGGCCAAGGAATCGTCATCGCGCACGTAATCCAAGT
>NZ_JBDHZL010000138.1:0-6110 GCF_039811905.1 Nigerium sp.
GAGGTGCGCTCGGGGCGTACTGCGCAGATGACCCTGCCGTGGAACATCACCAGCGGCGTCGACAACCCCGATCCGGCCCTGCACTACATGGTCGACCTCGGCGACCGCGAGGCGCCCGAGCCGTCCACGAACAAAGACTTCCTGGGCATCAACTTCCACGGCAAGGCCGCCTCCCACCTCGACGCGCTCGCCCACATCGCCTACCGCGGTGAGCTGTTCGACGGCCACGTCAGCCGCGACACCGTGCACGCGACCGGCACCGACTTCGGGGCGGTCGCCGACCTGCGGCACCTCGTGACACGCGGCGTCCTGCTCGACTTCGCGCTGCTCTCCGGCAAGCCGTGGGTCGAGCCCGGCACCGCGTTCCACCGCGACGACGTCATCGCCTGCGCCGAACGCTGCGGCGTCGAGATCGAGGAGGGGGACGCCGTGCTCATCCGCGACGGCCACTTCCGCCGTCGCGCGGAGGTCGGGCCGTGGGATCCGTCGGGCGCCAGCGCCGGCCTGCACGTGGACGCCATGCCGTACCTCGCCGAGCGCAAGATCGCCCTGTTGGGCGGCGACGGCGACTCCGACGTCCGGCCCTCCCCGACGCCCGGCATCCACTCGCCGATCCACATCCTCGCCATCACGGCGATGGGCGTCCCCCTGCTCGACAACTCGATCTGGAAGAGCTCGCCCAGGCGTGCGCTGAAGAGGGGCGCTACTCGTTCATGCTGACGGTGGCCCCGCTGAACGTCCCGCGCGGCACCGGTTCGCCGGTCAACCCCGTCGCGGTCTTCTGAGGCCGCGATGACCTGCACCGTCGGCGTCTCGCGCGACTTCCTGGGCGAGGACGGCCGCAATCTGTGGGGAGACATCGGCCTCGGCCGGCTCGAGCGGGCCGGCGTCCGGTGGGAGTATCTGCCTCGCGACGTCCCGGCGTTCGAGCCGGCCGACCTCGCGCCCTACTCGGCCGTGATCTTCGCCGCGCCGGCGGTGACGGAGTCCTCGTTCGCCGACGGCGTCCCACGACCCCTGCTGCTCGCGCGCTTCGGTGTGGGCTACGACACCGTCGCCCTGGACGCCTGCACCGCCCGCGATGTCGCGGTCACGATCACGCCCGACGGGGCGCGGCGTCCGGTCGCGACGGCGGCGCTCACCCTGCTGCTGAGCGTGCTCCACCGCTCGGTGACGAAGGATCGACTGGTCCGCGAGGGCCGCTGGGCGGAGCGGGCCCTCCACATGGGCCGCGGCCTCACCGGCGCGACCGTCGGGCTGGTGGGGGTGGGCAACACGGGGGCGGAATTCGTCCGGCTGCTCGCCCCGTTCGGCGTCACCGTGCTCGGTCACGACCCGTTCTGCCCGCCCGAGCGGGCGGCCGAGCTCGGCGTCCGGCTCGTCGACGCCGACGCGCTGGCGGCCGACAGCGACGCCGTCGTCGTGATGGCCGCGCTCACCCCCGAGACGTTTCACCTGGTGGGGGAGCGGTTCCTCGCCCGCATGCGCCCGGACGCCGTCCTCGTCAACGTCGCGCGCGGCCCCCTCGTCGACGAGGACGCCCTCGTCGCGGCCCTCCGCGACGGGCGCATCGCCGGGGCCGGGCTGGACGTCTTCGAGAGCGAGCCGCCCACCTCCGGCATCGAGCGTCTGCCGAACGTGACGCTCGCGCCCCACAGCCTCGCCTGGACGTCGGAGATGAGCCTCGGCAACGGCTCCAGCTGCGTGGACGCCGTGCTCGCGGTCGCGCGGGGCGAGGCCCCGCGCTTCGTCGTGAACCGGGCGGTGCTGGAGCGTCCGTCGTTCCTCGCCCGGCTGGAGAACGGCCGCTAGCTAGCGGGAGGACGGCTCGGACGCCTGATGGCCGACCTCGACCGCCCTCACGACTCCTCCCGCTCCTCGCGCATCACGCTGCAGAAGCGCGCCATGATCGAGCGGGGCTCCTCGCCGACGCCGGCGCTGTGGTTTTCCTCGACGAGCATCTCGAGCTCCTCGGGCCGGAAGTATCCATAATCTGCATAAATGCGCATACGTTGCTCCAGGGTGCCGGCGTCCAGTTCCACGTGAAACTGGGTGAGGTAAACCCGCTTGCCAACGCGGAAAGCCTGGACGGGGCAGGCCCGCCCGGTCGCGAGCAGCACGGCGTCATCGGGCAGCAGGGAGCACGCCTCCTTGTGGCCCGTGAACGCGAGGAACGACGTCGGCAGGCCCTCGAACAGAGGATCGTTTTCGCCGTGCGCGGTCACCTCGACGGTGGTGACGCCGGCCTTCTCGCCGAACCGCTTGTCGACCGTGCCGCCGAGCCGGCGGGCGACGAACCCGAGCCCGTAGCAGACCCCCAGCAGCGGATGATCACGCTCGATCGACTCGTCGACGATGCGCCCCAGGTCGGCCTCGATCGCGATCTGCTCGTCGTCCTTCACCTCGTCGCTCGCGTTGAAGTGGCTGCCGCCGACGATGATGCCCGAGTAGTCGTCGAGCCGCAGTTGCGACAGCGGGGTGATCTCCGGGCGCACCTGCACCAGCTCCCCGGGCGCCAGGCCACCGAACGCGCGGACGGACGCCGCTTCCGCGTCCGCCACCTCGTCGGAGTCGCGGATGGTGATCAGGCAGAACGGCTTCACGCTCACGTGGGTCTCCCGGTGATGGTCTCGTGCACAAGGGCGTCGACGACGGGCTCCAGCGAGCCGCCGTGCTGAGAAGCGACTGTACGTTGCCGAACATAACTGGGGCCCTCGTCGAGCAGGCGTCCGGTCAGGTCGAGTTCGGCGCGGCAGCCGAGCTCGTCCGCGAGCGGGGCGAGGCGTCCCCACCAGTCCGCGATCGAGTCGCGCAGCGCGCGGCGCTCGCCCTGCTGGACGATCTCGGCGTCCAGCCCGTAGCGGGCGGCGCGCCACTTGTTCTCGCGGAGGAACCAGCGGGGGGCCGGCGCCGGGTCGGCGCCGGCGTCCGCCAGCCGCATCAGATGGACGCCGAGGCACTGCACCCACGCGGCGACGCAGCCGAGCTCGGCGAGGGTGGGCGAGGAATCCATGATGCGGGCCTCGACGGTGCCGAAGCCGGGGGAGGGCCGGACGTCCCACCGCAGCTCCGACGGCTTGCCGATCATGCCGACCGCCGCGAGCTCGTCGAGGTGTTCGGCGTAGTCGGCCCACGTCCGGAACGCGTACGGCAGCCCGTTCGTCGGGAGCTGCTGAAACAGCATCGTGCGCTGCGACGCGAACCCCGTGTCGTCGCCCTCGAAGAACGGCGAGGACGCCGACAGCGCGAGCAGGTGCGGGTAGAACCGCGAGAGCCACTGCACCATCGGCATCGCGATGTCGTCGCGGTCGACGCCGACGTGCACGTGGGTGCCGCACACGAGCATCTGGCGGCCCCACCAGGCGTTCCGCTTGCGGACGACGTCGTACTGCTGGTGCTCCACGATCGGCTGCTCGGCGGCGACGGCGAACGGATGCGTCCCCGCCGCGAGGACGCCGAGCCCGAGCGGCCGTACCGCCGCGTGCAGGGCGTCGAGTTGCTCGCGGAGGTCGGCGACCGCCGCCGGGATCGTGCGGTGGACGCCGGTGATCATCTCGACCATGCAGGCGAGGTACTCCCCGGTCGTCCGGGTGCCGTCGGGCAGGCGCTCCAGCACCTCGGACGCGCGCGGCACGAGGTCGCGGGTCTCGAGGTCGACCAGCGCCACCTCCCACTCCAGGCCCACGGTGCCGCGGGGGGAGTGGGCGAATTCCAGGCTCATGCTTGGGGGGTCCGCTGAACGAGCTGCTCGTAGGTGAGGGTGGCCCCCTGGCCGTCGACGACCGCGCCCGCCAGCACCATGAGGCCGGCGCGGGCCGCCATCGTCCAGACCGAACCGTCGGGGGCGACGTGGGTCGGCATGTTCGGGTCGGCCAGCCGCTCGAACGCCTCGCGGCTCTGACAGGCGTTGAAGGCCCAGGCGACCTCGTTGATGTTGACCTCGGGGCGCAGGTGGAGGCCGTAGCTTCGGAGCGCGGTCTCGTACAGCGGCGTCCAGATGTCGTTCACCTGGCGCCGGTAGGCCAGCATCGCGTCGCGGACGGGCGGGTACTCGGGCCACAGCGACTGCAGCGCCTCCGCCATGCGGACGACCTTCGGGTTCTCGTGCATCTGGAACGTGTTCTCGGCGAACGACCGCATGAACTGCCCGAGCGTGCCCTGCGACCACTCCTCCAGGCTCGTCTGGGCGATCTTCGTCTGCACGTCGAACCGCGACGGCCGCATCACGTAGTTGATGACGTCGGTGTACCAGTCGTTGGCGAGCGGCCAGCGGCGCAGCATCTGGTGCTGGCTCATGTTCAGCACGCTCTCGATGAAAGGCTGGTGCCCCAGCGAACTCGACAGGGTGCGAGGGACGTCGTTCGCCGGCCCGGCGTCTTCCACCAGCCGCTCCGCCAGGTAGTTCGCCGCCTCCTGCAGGATGTACTGGGTGACGGGGCTCAGCGGGCCGTTCGCGCCGGAGCGGCTCGAGATACAGGTCAGGACCGGCGAGAGGTCTTCGATGAGCACGGTGCCGCGGAGCAGAGGACGCCCGCCGCCCTTGTCTTGGACCCACACCTCGACTTCCTCGCCGGGTGCCCCCTCTGTGACGCGCCGCATGAGGGAAGTCTGCACCATCGGCGCGCGCACGGCGAGGCGCCGCAGAGACGTTCCAATGACTGGGAACAGCGGGCTACGGCGTCCGACACGCCGAGAACCGCCCGCTCAGCACTCGATGACGTTGACGGCGAGCCCGCCGCGCGCCGTCTCCTTGTACTTCACCTTCATGTCGCGCCCCGTTTCCCGCATGGTCTTGACGACCTTGTCGAGGCTGACGATGTGGCTGCCGTCGCCGCGCATCGCCGTGCGGGCGGCGGCGATCGCCTTGACGGACGCGATCGCGTTGCGCTCGATGCACGGGATCTGGACGAGGCCCCCCACCGGGTCGCACGTGAGGCCCAGGTTGTGCTCCATCGCGATCTCGGCGGCGTTCTCGATCTGCTTCGGGCTGCCGCCCAGCACCGCCGCCATGCCGGCCGCCGCCATCGAGCACGCCGAGCCGACCTCGCCCTGGCAGCCGACTTCGGCCCCCGAGATGGACGCCTCGTTCTTGAAGATCATCCCGATCGCCCCGGCCGTGAGCAGGAACCGGACGACCCCGGCGTCGTGGTAGCCCGGCACGAAGTCGCGGTAGTAGTGCAGGACGGCGGGGATGATGCCGGCCGCCCCGTTCGTCGGCGCGGTGACCACCCGGCCGCCGGAGGCGTTCTCCTCGTTCACGGCCAGCGCGTAGAGCGCGATCCAGTCCATGCCGCGCAGCGGGTCGTCGGACGCCGGCTCGCACCGCAGCTTCGCGTACAGCTCTGGCGCGCGCCGCCGGACGCGCAGCCCGCCCGGCAGGACGCCCTCGTTCTCCAGGCCGTTGCTCACGCACTCCTGCATCACGGACCAGATGTGCAGCAGGCCGGCCCGCACCTCGGCCTCGTCGCGCCAGGCGAGCTCGTTCTCCAGGCTCAGCCGCGCGATGGACTTGCCGGTCTCCGCGCACAACGCGAGCAGGTCGTCGGCGCTGTGGAACGGGTGGGTGAGCGGCGAGTCGTCGGGCGCGATGCGCTGGTGGCCCTCGGCGTCGGACGTCACGATGAAGCCGCCGCCGACGCTGTAGTAGGTGCGCTGGTCGACCACCTCGTCGCCCGCGGACGCGGTGAAGATCATGCCGTTCGGGTGCAGGGGCAGCCCGCGCCGGCGATGCAGGACGACGTCGTCGCCGATCGCGAAGGCGATCTCGCGCTCGCCGCGCAGGGAGAGCCGGCCGGTCGCGCGGACGGCGTCCACCCGCCCGGCGACGGCCTTCGGATCGACGGTCTCGGGGTGCTCGCCGAGCAACCCGAGGACGACCGCGACGTCGCTGCCGTGCCCGTGCCCGGTCGCCCCGAGGCTGCCGAACAACTCGGCCTTGACCCGCGTGACGTCGCCGAGAAGGCCGGCGTCGGCGAGGGAATCCACGAAGCGGGAGGCGGCGCGCATCGGCCCGACGGTGTGGGACGACGACGGCCCGATTCCCACGCTGAACAGGTCGAACACGCTGAGCGCCATGCGGCCACGGTACTACGGGGGGCATCCGGGGCTCA
>NZ_JBDHZL010000139.1:0-5960 GCF_039811905.1 Nigerium sp.
AGGCGTCGTTCCGTCCGGTGGTCCCCCTCGCCATGGCGGTCATCCTGGCAGAGCCCGCGGTCAGCGCCCGATTCTCGGACGCCGTCGCAGCGCGCCTGACAGCGCTTGCCCGCGCGTGGAAACCTTGGGTCGTGGTGGATTTCTCCCTGACGTCGGCGGCAGACCAGTTGCGCCGCGACCGCCTCCGGCGGATGAAGCTGGTGGCGCTGTCGTTGCTGCTGCTCGCCGCGGTCATCTACCTCGCCACGCTGGGGCTCGACCACGGGGGCGTGTGGGGGTACGTGAACACGGGCGCCGAGGCCGCGATGGTCGGCGGCCTCGCGGACTGGTTCGCCGTCACCGCGCTCTTTCGTCATCCGATGGGGCTGCCGATCCCGCACACCGCGATCATCCCCCGGAAGAAGGACGACCTGGCCCAGAGCCTCCAGGACTTCTTCGCCGAGAACTTCCTGACCGAGGATGTGGTGCGCGAACGCATCGCCGAGGGCCAGATCGCCCGCCGCGTCGGCGAGTGGCTGCAGCAGCCCGAGCACGCGCGCCGGGTGGTCTTTGAAGGCGTCCGGATCGGCCGGGCCGCGCTCGACCGCGTCCGCGACGAGGACGTCAAGGCGATCGCCGAGGACGCCCTCCTGCCGCGCCTCAGCCGCGAGCAGCTCTCCGGCCCCCTCGGGCGCCTGCTCGAGGGCATCGTCAAGGACGACGCCCATCGCGGGCTCGTCGACCTGCTCGTCAACACCGTCGGGCGCTGGGTGCTCGCCAACCCTGGCAAGTTCGCCGCGATGCTCGCCGACCAGGCCCCCAAGTGGGCGCCCGAGTTCGTGAACGACCGCATCGTCGACTACCTGTACCAAAAGCTCATCGACTGGCTCGTCGCGATCCGCAACACGCCCGATCACCCTAGCCGCAAGGCCCTCGACGACCTGCTGCTGCGGGTCGCGCGCGACCTGCAGCACGACACGGCCGTCCGCAAGCGCGTCGAGGCGCTGAAGGAGCGCCTGCTCACCCACCCCGAGGCCGGCGAGACGGTCGTCGCCCTGTGGAACAGCGCCCGCCGCAGCCTCGAGTCGGCCATGGACGACGACACGAGCGCCCTCTGGGCGCGCGTCGAGGCGTCCCTCGAGCGTCTCGGCGCGACCCTCGCGACGTCCGAGGGCCCGCAGCGGCGCGTCGACGCCGCGCTCGGGGACGCGGCCGCGTTCCTCGTCCGCTCCTACGGCCGCGAGCTGTCCACGGTCATCAGCCACACCATCCAGCGGTGGGACGGGCAGGAGGCGTCCAAGAAGATCGAGCTGCACGTGGGCCGCGACCTGCAGTTCATCCGCATCAACGGCACGATCGTCGGCGCGCTCGCCGGCCTGATCATCCACGCGATCAGCCAGCTCATCATGTGAGCGCGCGCAGGGTTTCGGACGCCGTCAGCCGAACGAGCGGCGGCTGATCAGCCAGCGCGCGGCCTGCAGGTAGCGGCGGCCGCGGTCGACCAGGCCGCGGTCCAGCAGGTACAGCCCGGTCGAGACGCGCTCCAGGAAGCCCCACTGCCAGATCGCCTCCGCGTCGGTGCCCGTCTGGTCGGCGAGTCGTGCGCACCAGCCGCGCAGCATCACGACCGGATCGTCGGAGGCCAGCACGAACTTGTTCGCGTTGCGCACCGCTACGCCGAGGTCGTAGTCGGGCTCGCACCGGAACCCGTCGGGGTCGACCCACACCGCGTCGGCCGGCGCCCCCGGACGCGGCGACAGCACCCGCAGCAGGTTGCCCTCGTGGGGGTCGCCGTGGCACACGACCTGCCGGTCGGGTTGCCGGGCCTGGAGGCGCTGCTCGGCGAACAGCAGCGCCCGCTGGACGACGGCGTCCACATCGTCCAGCCCCAGCGACGCGTGCAGGCTCTCCACGAGCCGGCCCAGCTGGGCGGCCTTGTGGCTCTCGGCGTCCACCTCGGGAGCCACGGACAGCGGCACCTTCCACGCCTCGATGAGCGTCTGCGTGCGCTCGTGCAGGTGCGGCTCCACCGGCACCGACCCGAGCAGCACCTCGCCCGGCACGTTGCCGAACTCGGCGCGCCACTCTTCGTCGAGCGAGCGGCCCAACCGCTCCATCAGCACCGCGCCGCCCGGCAGGTCGGACTCGTACACGTGCGCGTAGCCGCGGCCCTTCGCGGCCGTCATGGTGGCGACCTGCTGGTCGAAGAACTCCCCCGGCGTCACCAGCTTGAGCACCGCCGGACGCCCCCGCCTCGTCACGTGGTACACGGCCGAGCCCACCGACTGGGACACCACCGGACCGAGCGTCAGACCCCACCGCTCCACGGCCGCCTCGCGCGCGCCCGGAAGCCACTCCAGCCACGCCTGCCACTCGGGCTGCAGGGTCCGCAAATGCGAGCGGATCGGGGCCGGCACGTCCGTCATCAATCGCCTCTCATGGGGACGCCTCGCGCACCGTTGCTGCGAGGTCTCGGCCTCATTCTAGTCGCCCTCCGGGGGACTCCCTCGCGGCCCCGCCCGCCTCCCGCACCGGCGGCGTCCCACAAGCGCGGACGCCGCGTGCGCGGCGATCGTCCGGCACGCCGCGGCGGCCAGCGCCTCAGCGGCGGCGGACGATCAGCCCCGCGGCCGTCTGAAGATAGAGACGCCCCTCGTCCGGCTGGTTCTCCTCCGCGAGGAAGTGCAGGCCGCGGGCGACGCGCAGCAGGTAGCTCCACTGCCAGATCGCCTCGGCGTCCGTGTCGGTGGCCTCCGCCAGGGCCGCGCACCAGGCGCGCAGCGTGACGACGGCGTCCTCGGTCGTGAGGATGGACCGGTTGCCCTCGCGCGTGACGACCGCGAGGTCGTACTCGGGCTCGCAGCGCACCCCGATCGGGTCGACGAACACGACGCCGGCCGGCGCCCCCGGACGCGCCTGCAGCACCTCGCACAGGTGCCACGGGTGCGGGTCGCCGTGGCAGAGGACCTGCCGGGTCGGGTCACACGCGTCCAGACGCTGGTCCGCGTAGGCCAGCGCACGGGAGACGACCGCCTCATAGTCGCGGCCCGCCGGGCCGGCACCCAGCCGCTGGACGGTGCGCCGCAGCTCGACCGCCGGGTGCGGGCCCGACTCGATCAGACCGCTCGGCACCTGCCAGGCACGCTGCAGCGTGTCGGCGAATATCGTCGAGAGGTCGCGGCGGCCCTCGGCGCCCGCGACGATGCGCGCGCCGACGCTCTGCCCGAGCGCCTCGAGCAAGAGGACGCCCGCGCTCGTGTCGGCGTCGAGCAGCCGGACGTAGCCGCGGCCGGCCGCCGCGTCCAGGATCGCGACCTGCCGCTCGAGCGCCGGGCCGGGCACGGCAAGCTTCAGGACGACGGGGGACGAACCCCGCACCGCCCTCAGCACGAGCGAGTCGCTGGCACCGTCGACCGGGTAGCCCACGTCGAGGCGCCACCGGCGCGCGCAGCGCTCCACCGCGTCGGGCACCTGGTCGAGCCAGCGGCCGGCGTCGGGGTGGGCCCGGCGAATCTTCGTGCGAACTGCGGTTGAGAAAACGTCAGTCATATCAACCCCGTTCTCCATCATGCCGCGGAGGAAGGTCCGCCGCGGGAGCGCGGCGGACCGTGACAGAATCGTTGACCGGCTCAGGCTTGGTCGGCATCGTGGGACGCCGACGACTCTCCACCCTTGCCGGACCCGTGTTCGTTGTCGCCGGACTTGTGACCGTTCCCGTTCTTGCCGCCTTGCCGGCCCTCGGACGACCGGCCGCCACGGCGTCCACCCCGTCGATTGTTGCCGTGGTCGCGGTCGCCGCCGTCGGCCGGCGCCTGCGTCGCGACCGGCGCGTCGTGGACGTGGTAGCCGCGGCCCTTGCACGTCTCGCAGGGCACGGTAAAGGCCTCGGCGAGGCCGGTCCCGATGCGCTTGCGGGTCATCTGCACCAGCCCCAGCGAGGTCACCTCGGCCACCTGGTGACGGGTGCGGTCGCGGCCCAGGCACTCGACGAGCCGCCGCAGCAGCAACTCGCGGTTGGCGGGCAGGACCATGTCGATGAAGTCGATGACGATGATGCCGCCGATGTCGCGCAGCCGAAGCTGCCGGACGATCTCCTCGGCCGCCTCCAGGTTGTTGGACGTCACGGTCGCCTCGAGGTTGCCCTGCGTGCCGGTGAACTTGCCGGTGTTGACGTCGATGACCGTCATGGCCTCGGTGCGGTCGATGATCAAAGACCCGCCCGACGGCAGGTGCACCTTGCGCTCCAGCGCCTTCGCGACCTGCTCGTTCACGCGGAACTTGTCGAACAGGTCGCCGTCGTTCTCGCGGTTCCAGTGCGTCAGGCGCTCCTGCAGGTGGGGCGCCACGTGGGTGACGTAGCCCTGCACGGTGTCGAAGGCGTCCTCGCCCTGGCCGTTGCCGTCGACGACGAGGCGGCTGAAATCCTCGGTGAAGAGGTCGCGCACGATCCGGACCGTCAGGTCGGGCTCGGTGTAGAGCTGCTGCGGGGCGCTCCCGGCCTTCACCTTCTTCTCGATGACCTCCCACTGCGCCTTGAGGCGATTCACGTCGCGCACGAGCTCCTCTTCGGACGCCCCCTCCGCGGCCGTCCGGACGATCACGCTCGCGTTCTCGCCGACGAGTTCGTCGAGGATGCCCTTGAGTCGCTGCCGTTCGGCGTCCGGAAGCTTGCGCGAGATGCCCGAGAGCTGGCCGCCCGGGCTGTAGACCACGTAGCGGCCGGGGATCGAGATGTGGCTGGTCAGGCGGGCGCCCTTCGCGCCGACCGGGTCCTTCGTCACCTGGACGAGCACCGGCTGGCCCGACTTGAGCACCTTCTCGACCTTGCGGTCGGAGCCGGTGACCCCGAACGACTCCCAGTCGACCTCGCCCGCGTAGAGGACGGCGTTGCGCCCGCGGCCGATGTCGATGAACGCGGCCTCCATGCCGGGGAGCACGTTCTGCACGCGGCCCAGGTAGATGTTGCCGATCATGGACGCCGAGCTGTCGCGATCCACGTAGTGCTCGACGAGGACGCCGTCCTCCATCACCGCGATCTGCGTGTACTCGTCGGCCTGCCGGATCAGCATGATCCGGTCCACCGCCTCGCGGCGGGCCAGGAACTCGGCCTCGGACAGGATCGGCGCGCGGCGGCGTCCGGCGGCGCGGCCCTCGCGGCGGCGCTGCTTCTTCGCCTCCATGCGCGTGGAGCCCTCGATGCCGGTGATCTCGTCGTTCGCCGACTTCGACCGGCGCGGCTCGCGCACCTTCACGACGACGTCGACGCCCTCCTCGTCGGTGGAACCCGTGTCCTCCCCGCGGCGGCGGCGCCGGCGGCGCCGTCGCGACGGACCGTTGTCGTTGTTGCCGCCGTGGTCGGACGCCTCGTCGTCGCCCTTGTTCGCGTCGTCGGAGTCCTTCGAGGAGCCGGAGTCGTCGTCGTCGGAGTCGCCGTCGGACGAGTCGTCCTTCGCGTCGTCGGAGGAGTCGCTGGACCCCCGGCGGCGGCGACGCCCGCCCCGACGGCGGCGACGGCGGCGGGGGGCGTCGTCGGAATCGTCCCCGTCGTTGTCGGAGTCCTCGGAGTCGGCACCATCACCGGTGTCCGCGGCGTCGCTGGCGTCGTCGCGATCCGCGGACGCGGCGGCGGAGGCGTCCGATCGTTCGCCCTTGTCGGAGCGCTTTTCACGGTCGGCCGACCGGTCGTGCGCGTCGCCCTCGGGCGCCTGGTCGTGGCCGGCGTCGCCCTCGTGGGACGCGTCGGCCTCGTCGGCGTCCTCGTCGTCGTCGGTGTCCGGCTGGGGCGAGCGGCCCAGGGCCGCGGCGAGCCCGTCGAGCGCTGACGCCACGTCGGTCGCGACCCCGAACGGGTTCGCCAGCGACCCACTCGGACGCCCCCGGGCGCCCCGGGACTCGCGCAGGGCCGCGAGGCTCGCGGCGATCGGGTCGGAGTCGTCGGACTCCTCGGGGTCGCTTTCGTCCGGCGTGTTGTCGTCGGACTC
>NZ_JBDHZL010000140.1:0-5753 GCF_039811905.1 Nigerium sp.
TACAGCTGCCACGGGATCGAGATCAGCGCCCCGCCCCAGTGGATGTCGTCGCTGAACACGCCGCCGAACGAGACGACCTCGGGGGCGATCTCGGGCAGCGACCCGTCGGCGCGCTGCGACTCGATCATCAGCCGCACAGTGTTCCGCATGACCGGGCCGACGTCGCGCCGGGCGGCGAGCAGGTCGAAGAGCAGGTGGTCCTGCTCGAGCCAGCCGAGCTTCTCGCGGTTCGGGCAGTCGGTGAGGATGCCCTGCAGGTTCGCGTCGATCGCGATGTCGGTGAGCTCGAGCAGGCGGTTGAACGTCGCGTCGCTCGTGGACGCCGTGCCCGTCACCCGCAGGTCCGGCCCGACGGGGACGGCCGAGAAGTTCGCCGCGGACAGGCTCAGCGCCGAGGCACCGGTCACGCGCAGGTAGCGGAAGCCGTGGTAGACGAACTGCGGGTTCCACTCCTCGCGGCCGCGCCCGGCGAACGTGTACTGGTCGTAGACGGGGTTCTTCGAGCCGGCGAGGATCGTGGACTGGTCCGGGACGCCGCCCTTGACCCGCTCGGCCGGGTACAGCCGGATCGACGTGCCGGCGGGCGCCGTGAGCGAGAGGCGCGGCTGGCCGGTGACGTAGCGCCCGTAGTCGACGACCGACGACCCGTCGGCCAGCTTCGTCACGGACTTCGCCGCGACGGGCGTCTTGGCGACGACCGGGGGCATCGTCTGTGGGAAGAGCGCGATCGAGCGGGAGATGTTCGCGACGACCGCCGGACGCCAGCCGGCCGCCGTCGTCAGCGCGGACGCCGGCCGCTCCCAGCCGACCGGCTCGGCGCGGGCGTCGTAGTCCTCGCCGCCGTACCAGTCCGACAGCGTGGTGCCGGCCGGACGCGTCCACCACCCCGACGACGTGTCCCAGCTCTGGGCGGTGCCGTCCGAGTACCGGACGTCCAACCGCGCCGTGAACCCGAGCGGGCCGCCGAGGTGCACGAGTTTGGTGTAGCGACCCGGCGTCCGGACTTCGTTGTACACCCCGCCCGCCAACCGGACGCCCACGCGGTTCGTCCCCTGGCTGACCAGGCGGGTGACGTCGTAGGTGCGGTACTCGACCGACTTCTCGAACCGCGACTGCGTTGGTTGCAGCACCGCCGAGGACGCCGCCGCCCCGTTCGTCGTCGGCGCGTACAGGCCGAGGCCCGCGATCGTGAGCTTGGCGGACGCCGCCGGCTTGGTGAGCGCGACGTCGCGCGCGAACACCGGCAGCCGCGGGGGAACCTTGTCCATCGCGGGCGTGATGTTCCACTCCTGGCTCGTGATCCACCCGGACGCCGCCGGCGGCCGTCCGGGCGTGACCAGGTCGCCCTGTGCGCGCGGCTGGGGGATGCTGCGGGCGGACGCCGTCGGCGCTGGCGCCGGGATCGGCTCCCCCGCCGAGGGCACGGCCGCCGGCGGCGCGACGCTGGGCGGCCCGGACGCCGGCCCCGGCGTCGGGTCGAGTTCAGGGGGGACTGCGGCCGCCGCCGCGGGTGAGCCGAGGGCGAGGCCACACGAGAGGGCGACCGAAACGACGGCCGCGGCGAGGCGTCCGAGTGGAGCAGATGAGCGCATGCCAGGCCCTTCGGGATGATCGGTCGGATCGCGCGTACCCTAACCAGCCGGGCGCCCCGCACGAGCATGTTAGCGACGGTTGTCGCGCAAACACCGAGGGTGCGCAACAACATCCTTCCGGGGGGAGGGCATCACCGGCCACCCCGACGGGTCTGCCGGGCGGAGGACGTTCGACGTACCCTGGTCGGCAAGCACCGTTGCCCGGGAGGCCCGCCATGCATGCCGTCCGTCATCCCGCGGTCGCCGGGTCGTTCTACCCCGCCGACCCCGCCACGCTCCGCCGTCAGATCGACGGCTTCCTCGACGAGGCCCGCACCAGCGTCGAGGCCGACCTGCCCGCGCCGAAGGCGATCGTCGCCCCGCACGCGGGCTACGTCTACTCGGGGTCGACCGCCGCGCTGGCCTACGCCGACGCCGAGCGTCGCCGCGACGAGGTGCGCCGCGTCGTCCTGCTCGGGCCGTGCCACCGCGTCGCCACCCGCGGGCTCGCGCTCCCGGGCGCCCGCGCCTTCCGGACGCCGCTCGGCGACGTGCCCGTCGCCGCCGTCGGGGGCCTGCCCCACGTCGCGACGAGCCCCGACGTCCACCTGCTCGAGCACTCCCTCGAGGTGCACGTGCCGTTCCTCCAGGTGATCCTGGACTCGTTCGAGCTCGTCCCCCTCGCGGTCGGCGACGCGCCCCCCGCCGTGGTCGCCGACGTGATCGAGGCGCTGTGGGGCGGCCCCGAGACGCTCGTCGTCGTGAGCACCGACCTGTCGCACTACCTCACCTACGACCGCGCGAACGCGGTGGACGCCGAGACGATCGAGAAGGTCCTCGACGTCGCCGGGCCGATCGACCCCCGCCGGGCGTGCGGGGCGCGCCCGCTGAACGGCCTGCTGGAGGTCGCCCGCCGCCGCGGTCTCGCGCCCGAGTTGCTGGGTGCCTGCAATTCCGGCGACACGGCCGGTGACAAGCAGCGGGTCGTCGGGTATGCGTCGTTTGCCCTCCGCGAGGGGGCGTCCGGAGAGGAGGAGTCATGAGCGTCCCGGCCGACGCGGGCGGCGTCCTGCTGCCCCTGGCGCGCGAGGCGATCACCGCGCGGCTGGAGGGCCGCGCGGAGCGGCCCGTCGTCGACGAACCGGCCTGGCTCGCCGCGCCGGGGGCGGCGTTCGTGACGCTGACGGCGTCCGGACGCCTGCGCGGCTGCATCGGCTCGCTGCAGGCCCACCGGCCGCTGGGGGAGGACGTCCGGGAGAACGCCCTCGCCGCGGCCCTGCGCGACCCGCGGTTCCAGCCGCTGCGGCGCGACGAGCTCGCCGGCGTCCGCATCGAGGTGTCGGTGCTGTCGCCGCCCGAGCCGGTCGAGGCGCGCTCGACTACGGAGGCGCTGGCCGCGCTGCGGCCGCACGTGGACGGCGCGATCCTGTCCGACGGACGCCGCCGCGGCACCTTCCTGCCGCAGGTGTGGGAGCAACTGAGCGACCCGGCCGAGTTCCTCGCGCACCTGCAGCGCAAGGCCGGCCTGCCGATCGGCAAGTGGACGTCCAGCACCCGGCTCGAGCGGTACACCGTCTCGGCGTGGGAGGAGGAGACGTGACGGGCGAGGCCTTGTCGGGGGCGCCGGCGCGCTACTGGCATCCGCTCGCCGACGGCCGCCTCCAGTGCGACCTGTGCCCGCGCGAGTGCCGGCTGCGCGACGGCCAGCGCGGCTTCTGCTTCGTGCGTGCGAACGCGGGCGGACGCCTCGTCCTCACCACGGACGGCCGCAGCTCGGGCTTCTGCATCGACCCGATCGAGAAGAAGCCGCTGAACCACTTTCACCCGGGCACGTCGGTGCTCTCGTTCGGCACGGCCGGCTGCAACCTGGGCTGCAAGTTCTGCCAGAACTGGGACATCTCGACCTCCCGCGAGATGGACCGGCTCGCCGACGAGGCGTCCGGGGAGCAGATCGCGCGGGCGGCGTCCGGCAACGGCTGCGTGTCGGTCGCGTACACCTACAACGATCCGGTGATCTTCGCCGAGTACGCGCTCGACGTCGCGCGGGCCTGCCGCGCACGCGGGCTGAACAACGTCGCGGTGACCGCGGGCTACGTGAATCCCGAAGCCAGAAACGACTTCTTCGCCGGGATGGACGCCGCAAACGTCGACCTGAAGGCGTTCGACGACGACTTCTACCGGCGGGTGACGGGCGGACGCCTCGCGCCCGTCCTCGACACGCTCACGTACCTGCGGCACGAGACCGACGTGTGGCTCGAGGTGACGACGCTGCTCATCCCGGGCCACAACGACTCCGACGACGAGCTGCGCGCGCAGGCGTCCTGGATGGTGCGCGAGTTGGGGCCCGACGTCCCGCTGCACTTCTCGGCGTTCCACCCCGACCACCGGATGCGGCACGTGCCGCGGACGCCGGCGTCCACGCTGACGCGCGCCCGCGAGATCGCGCTCGCCGCAGGGCTGCGGTACGTCTACACGGGCAACGTGCACGACCGGCGCGGCGGCACGACGTTCTGCCCCGGCTGCGCGCGCCCACTCATCGAGCGGGACTGGTACGCGCTGCTGCGGTTCGACCTCGACGTGACGGACGGCCGCGGGCGCTGCCCGCACTGCGCGACCGAGATCGCCGGGGTGTTCGATGCCGAGCCGGGCGACTTCGGGCCGAGGCGCATCCCTATCAGGCTGTCCGCTCGGTGAACATCTCGTCCCGCAGGGTGTGCCGCGAGGGGGCTGAACCCGCCGATCAATAGCATTTCGGCCATGACAACACCCCTGTTGCGCCCAAGCCCGATGGACATGGGCGCGATTTTCTCCAGTTCTTTCGCGATCCTCAAGAAGCGCCCGCTGCAGTTCGTCACGATCCTGCTGCTGCCGATGGCCCTGATGGTCGCCATCATCCTCATCTTCGCCCTCGCCATGATTCCGATCGCTCAGGGCGGCCGTGACGCCGCCGTCGGCGGCGTGGTGCTCGGCGTCCTGGTGTTCTTCGTCGCGATGGTCGTCGTGACCCTCTTCGAGTACCGCGCGCTCGCCATGATGAGCGTGGCCACCTACGACATCGCCGCCGGGCGGGAGTCGTCGACCGGAAACCTGATGGCCCGCACCAAGGGCGTGATGGGCCGCGTGTTCGTCCTGCTGATCGCGGTCTACGCCGCCGCCTTGCTGGTCGGGCTCATCTTCGCCGGAATCGTCGGCGGGGCGGTCGGCCTCGCGAGCGGGCGCGGCGACGGCAGCGGAGCCGGTGGCGTGGCCGGCCTGTTGATCCTGCTCTACCTGGCGGTCATCGTCGTCTCGGTCTACCTGGGCGTCCGGTGGATGTTCCTGCTGCCGATCCTCGGGCTCGAGGGGCGCAGCGGCTTCGCCTCGCTCGGCCGCTCGTGGCAGATGACCAAGGGCAACTTCTGGCGGCTCTTCCTCACCTCCTTCGTGGAGTCGATCGCGATCGGCGTCGTCCTCGTCCTGCTGTACCTGGTGTCGGTGGCCATCCTCCTGGGCGCCTCCGGCGGCGGCGAGAACATGGGCGCCGCGGGGATCGTGGTGGGCGTCATCCTCGCCATCGTCTGGCTGGCCGTGATGCTGCTGGTCACGCCGTTCGACCAGGTGTTCAGGACGGTCATGTACCTCGATCAGCTCGGCCGCGATCAGCTCGCCGGACGCGGCCCGCAGCCGGGCGCGCCGGCCCAGATGCCCGGCGTCGATCCGGCCCAGCAGCTCGGGTACGGCGCCGGCGGCGCGACCGCGTATCAGGGCGGCCAGTACGGGTACCCGCAGTACGGCCAGCAGCCCGTGGAGCAGAGCCGGCACCCGGAGCAGGACGCCCAGCAGGCGCCCCAGTACGGCCAGGCCCCGGAGTACGGCGCGCAGCCGTACGGCCAGTACGGCCAGAATCCGGACGCCCCGCAGGCCGGGCCGGCTGGCCCCGCGCCCGACCCTGAGAAGAAGGACGGCCCCGCCTCCTGACCACTCCTCTCCCGCTCGGGCCCCGCACCACCGGTGCGGGGCCCGCTACGTCGGGGGCCGGACCGCGAAAAACGTTCCCGCGGGAACGTCTCCGGTCGGACGCCGCGGGCGCGCGTCCGGCCCGAACTTCGGCGTCAGCGATTCCCGACGTCCCGGAGTGCGACCCGGGTCCTCGCCCCTAGTCGCCGCCCCACACCACGGCTTGGGCGATGCGGACGTTCTCCC
>NZ_JBDHZL010000141.1:0-5668 GCF_039811905.1 Nigerium sp.
GCACTGCACTGCGTAGGCTTCGGGGATGACCATCGACGCCGCCGACCGCCGCCCGGACGACACTGAACTCGCCCGCCTGCGGGAGTCCGTGGCGGCCCCGGGCCGCCGCAGCATGACCCGCCGCGAGGCCTTGTCGTGGGAGCGGCGCTGGACGGCGTCCGACACGCAGATCGTGACGAGGCACCTCGACCGGGTGGGGGCCGTCCGTTTCAGCCGCACCGCCGACGACTCCTATGCGCGCTGCGTCGACTCCGCCGACCGGCTCGTCATGGTGATCGCCCGCGGCTACCTGGTGTTCCCGCGCCAGTGGGCCAACCACGAATGCGCGCCTGACTGGCGCGGCATCGCGCTGTCGACGTTCGGCGTCCGGCCGGGGCCGGCGGCATCCCCCGCCCCCACCCGCGCCCCTGCCAAGCGGACGCCGCGGCATCCCGAGCCCGAGCCTGCGTTCTGCCCACGCTGCTTCCTGCAACTCACGACCACGGGAGTCTGCGGCAACTGCGACTGACACCCTTCCCGGGACGGGCTGCGGGCGTCCGGCGACGCTCTCGAAAGAAATGTCGGACCCGACCTCTAGCGTCAGCGTCGAAGGAGGACGACATGCGTGTATTGGTCGCTGACAAGGGTCGCCAGGGGCGGGCGAACGATTTCAACTGGTGCGTCGAGGGGGAGCTGGTGTACCTCCAAGGGGCGTGCGATCGGGATCTGCGCGATCCCGACAACGGGTGCGGCTGCGGGCGGGCCTTCAGCGGCCTCAGTTCGCACCGGGCCACGACGACGGCGCGGGTGGTGGAGTCCGAGCTGAGCGAAGCCGACGTCCGGGAGGCGGTGCGTGCCAGCCTCGACAGCGGCGGCTGGCTCAACCCGGCGTTCTGCTCCGACGAGATGGCGGCCGAGATGGTCGACGACGCGATGGCGAGCATCACGACCGTGGCGAACCACTTCCCCGCCGGGGTCGTGCTGCGGCGGCGCCTCGACATGGTGTACGTCGACTGCGCACCGCACGGCACGCCCGTGCCCGGCCTCTGACAAGGTCGGACGCCGCGGGCTGCGGCCCGCGGCGCCCGGTCCCGACGGTCATGCGGTCTCGACGGTCATGCGGTCTCGACGGGCGCACCCTCGTCGGCGCGCGCTCTCAGCGGCGCGCGCGCCCGTAGCGGTGCCCGTTGAGCCACTGGCCGAGCCAGGTTTTCCGGACGAGCACCTGGTAGCTGCCCAGCAGCGCCGCGCCCACGACCGTCCAGGTGAGCAGCAGCTTCGCCGCGATCGGCCACGGCTGGTCCGCGATCAACAGCTCGAACCCCACGAGGAGGGGCAAGTGCACCAGGTACGCCCAGTACGAGGAGTCGGCGAGATACCGAATCACGGGGCGTTCGCGCCGCAGAAACCGGACGCACAGGCCGAGGAGGGCGTACGTCCACGTCCAGCCGGCGAGGGCGACGAGCGCCGCGTGCCCCGGCACCGACAGCGTCGCCGGGGCGGTCACGTACCCGGCCGCCGACAGCGCGATCGCCGCCGCGAGCTGCCCGGGCCACTGGCGCGCGATCCGCGCGAGGGCGTCCGGGTCGGCGTGCAGCGCCCAGCCGACCCCGAACGCGCCCAGATAGGCGACCAGCGGGGCGACCTCGGGCAGAATTGTGGTCGGCGCGGCGATCCCGCCCGTCGCGTCGCCCTGCGCCAGCACGCACAGGTAGTACGGCACGGCCGCCGCCAGCACGCCGGCCGGCCCCGACAGCGCGCGGCCCACCGCGCGCGTCAGGCAGGTGAGGTCGCGCCCCGGCCCGCTCATCCCCGCCGCACCCTCGCCGTCCGACGCCGCCCCGGACGCCCAGCGCGCCGCCCGCAGCGCGACCCACCGCACCCCGAGCGTCAGCGCGCTCACCTCGAACAGGACCAGCAGAAACCACAGCTGCCCCGGCGAGAACATCGCCAACGCCTCCGGGGCGCCGGGCCGCGACGGCGGCTGCGGCGGCGTCGCCCCGCGCAGCGACGCGTTCGCCGCGACGAGCAGCCCCAGCGGCATCACCGCCACCGGCCAGAACGCGACCATCGGCGCCAGGATGCGGACGGTCCGGTCCCGCAGGTACGCCCCGGCGCCGCGCCGGTGCACGACCATCCGCCCGAAGAACCCGGCGAGCAGCATGAACACCGTCATCCGGAACAGGTGGATCACGAACAGCGGCACCCCCACCGCCGCCGACGTGCGCGCGTCCGTCAGCAGCCACCCCATGCCCGGCGCGAACGGCATCAGCGAGTGCAGCACGATCCCCAGCCCGAGCGCGCCGGCGCGGAGGGCGTCCAAGCCATGCAAGCGCACCCCGACACCGACAGGGGGTTTCACATCCGTTGCAGTCATGCAAACGACCCTAGGAAGGCGCGGACGCCGCCGCGTCGGCCAGTCGGCGTCCCCCGCATCCGCCGATCGGCGGATGCCCCGCCAGCCCCGGCTGCACGCCCCGCCCACCACAATGGACGCCATGAAGCAGCCCACCGCCGCCGCGTTCCTGCGCTGGCTTCCCGCGCTGCTCGCGATCATGTCGTGGTTCATCGGCTGGGGGCTCGTCGGCGTCCTGCTCGACCGCACCACCGTGCTGTGGGCGCTGCCGCCCACGCTCGCCGTCGCGGCCCTCCGCATCGCCATCGAACGGAACGCCGCCCGCATCGTGCCCGGCTCGCGCGCCGCCGTCGTCGGCTACGCGGTCCACCTCGCCCTCACGCTCACGATGGTCGCGCTCAACCCGTTCGGCTGCATCTACGCGTTCATCGGCTACCAGGACGCCGACCGCTTCTTCGTCGGCCGCCAGGTCCCCGTCGTCATCGTGCTCACCGCGGTCACGTGCGCGTTCGGGCAGGCGGGCAGCTTCCGCGGGCTCCAGGGCGCACCCCTGCTGTTCATCGCGCTGCTCGCCGTCAACCTCCTGATCGCGCTCTCCTTCATGCGCGCCGCCGTCGCCCAAGAGCGCCACGTCGCCGAGCGGGAACGCGCCGCCGACGAGCTCGCCCGGATCAGCCGGCAGAACGCCGTCCTGCACCAGCAACTGCTCGACCAGGCCCGCACCCGCGGCATCGCGGAAGAACGCGCCCGGCTGTCGCGCGAGATCCACGACACCGTCGCGCAAGGCCTCGTCGGCGTCATCAGCCAACTCGAAGCGCTGCCTGCCGACCTCGACCCCGGCATCCGCGAGCGCGTCGCCCGCGCCGAAGAGACCGCCCGCGGCTGCCTCACCGACGCCCGCCGCGCCGTCGCCGCCCTCGCCCCCCAGCAGCTCGACGACGACGACCTCGCCGACGCCGTCGGAGCCGTCGCCGCCACCTGGGCCCGCAACCACCGCGTCGTCATCGAATTCGACGCCGACGCCGCCCCCGACCGCTTCCAACACGGCCCCGAGCTGCTGCGCGTGGTCCAGGAGGGGCTGTCCAACGTCGCCCGGCACGCGCAGGCGTCCGGGGTGCGCGTCACCCTCGGCGCGACCGCGGCCGCCGAGACCGTCACCGTCGCCGACGACGGCCGCGGCTTCCACCCGGACGCCCACGCCTCCGGCCACGGCCTCCCCGGCATGCGCGAACGCCTCGCCGCAGCGGGCGGCTGGCTCGACATCCGATCGGCCCCTGGGCACGGCACGACGCTCACCGCGACCATCCCGGTGACCGCGGAGGCGTCCCGATGACCGACATGACCGACCAGGGCGGGCCGGCGGCGTCCGTAGTGCGGGTGTTGATCGCGGACGACCACCCGGTCGTCCGCGACGGCCTCGTCGGCATGCTCGGCGCGGAGCCCGGCATCGAGGTCGTCGCCGTGGCGTCCGGGGGGCGCGAGGCCGTGACGCTGGCACGGCATGCCGTGCCCGACGTCGTCCTCATGGACCTGCGCATGCCCGACGGCAGCGGCGTGGACGCCATCCGCACCCTCCGCTCGGGGCCCGGCCCTCAGCCGCGCATCCTCGTGCTGACCACGTACGACACCGACCGGGACGTCCGCGGAGCGATGGACGCCGGCGCCGACGGCTTCCTCCTCAAAGACACCCGCCGCGCCGACCTCGTGCGGGCCGTCCGCGACCTCGCCGAGGGGCGTCCCGTGCTCGCGCCTGTCGCGCTCGCCGCCCTGACGCACCGCTCGGCGGAGGTGCCGCTGAGCGCGCGCGAGGTCGACGTTCTGCGCCTCGTCGCCGAAGGCCGCACCAACCGCGCCATCGCCGGACGCCTCGGCATCGGCGAAGCGACCGTCAAGACCCACCTCATGCACGTCTACGACAAGCTCGGCGTCACCGACCGGGCGTCCGCCGTGCGGGCCGCGTGGGAGCGCGGGCTCGTCTGACAGCCCTCGGACGCCGCCCGGTCGGCAGCCGGTTTAGTCGGTGGGGGTGAGTTCGCCGGCGATGTTGGTGGTCATCCAGTGGGCGAGGTTGGTGGGGGTGAGGTGTTGGCTGAGGAGGAAGACGAGTTTGGTGTAGGTGGCCTCCAGGGTCATGTCGCCGGCGCTGATCGCGCCGGCTTGGGCGAGGGCGTAGCCGGCTTCGTAGTGGCCCAACAAGACGTCGGCTTGGTGGCATTGGGACGCGATCACGACCGGGATGCCGGCGTGGATGGTGCCGTGGAGGATGTCGGTCAGGCCGGGTTCCTCGTTGGGAATGTTCCCCACACCGTAGGCGCGCAGGATGACGCCCTCGGGGGCCGGGTCGAGGATCGCGGCGAGCCGGGTCGCGGTGATGCCGGGGGCCAGGTCGCACACGACGATGTCGTGGCGTTCGTAGGGCGCCGGGTGACGCCAGCCGGAGCCGTGCGGTGGCCGTTGGAGCCATTGCCAGGGGGCGCCGGTGCGGGCGAGTTCGGTCACGCTGAGGGATTCGAAGCCTTGGAACGCCCACGACGACGTTTTCGTGGCCCGGTTCCCGGCCAAGAGTTTGTGCCCGAAGAACACCGCGACGCCGGTGAACTTGCCCGAGGCGGCGGCCCGTAGGGCGCCGGTCACGTTCGGGGCCGCGTCACTGCCCACCACGCCGAGGGGGTATTGCGCGCCGGTGATCACCACGGGTTTGCCGAAATGGGTCAACGCGAACGATAACGCCGAGGACGTGTAGGCCATCGTGTCGGTGCCGTGCAACACGACGAACGCGTCCGCCTGGTCACGGTGGGCCCACAAATCATCAACCAGCCGGCGCCAGTCCTCCGGGGTGGCGTTGGAGGAATCGATGAGGTGGTCGAACGTGGTCAGCGTGGTCGCATCAGCCAGATCGGTATCGGTCAGGATCCGGTCCAGCCAGCCCTGGACGTCCGCGCCCGGCGCCAGACCGTGCGGGGTATCGATCATGCCCAGCGTGCCGCCCGTATAGGTGATATGAACCCGCATGGTCCGACTACCCCTGCGTCGTGGTGTCGTCCGTGTCGTCGGTGTCGAGCATCGCGTCGAGTTTCTCGGCATGGATCCGGTTCCGGACCGCGAACCAGCCGATGACCAACGCGACCGCGACCACGCCGAACAACGCCAGCGTCCACCGGCCGATCGTGGGATCGAACGCCATCGAAGCGATGATGACGACCAGGAACAAGATCGTGACCGCGTTCGTGTACGGCGCCCCGAACAACCGGTACTCCGGGCGGGTCTCCAATCCCTGACGGGCGCGGCGAACGAAAATCCAGTGCGACACCAGGATCGACATCCACGTGCCCG